>NZ_JASJXB010000004.1:0-284488 GCF_035018885.1 Variovorax sp. LG9.2
AGTCGATGGTATTGCCATCGCGATCGACAGCTCGGTACAGATACTTCCATTGGCCGGCGACCTTGATGTAAGTCTCATCTATCCGCCAGCTCGTGCCAACAGGGCGTTTGTGCGGTCGGAACACGGCGGCCAGCACGGGCAGGATTTTGATCGCCCAGCGGTGCACGGTGGCGTGATCAACGACGACTCCGCGTTCGGCCATGATCTCCTCAATGGGGCGCAAGCTCAGCGGGTAAGCCGCCTACCAGCGCACACAGGTCAGCATGATTTCAAGCGGATAGTGCGCCCGCTTGATTACCTTGCGCAACGCCTTGATCATCGCCTTCATCCCGTTGTCAGTCTCGCCTCAGCTTAGCTGCAGCGGCTTACTGCGACAGAACCAGTTACTGCCGCATTGCTGGACGCCGGGCACGAACTGAATAGGTACCGCGTTGACGCTTGCCAGCGGTGCGGCGTCAAGATGTATTTGCCGGGTGCTTACGTTGGGCATGACCATCACCCGGATGAAGGACTACTTCGACCTGTGGGTACTTCTGGACGAAGGCACGCCAGAACGTGAATGCTTTGCGGTTACCACAGGCACGGCTAGAACGTTCTGCTGCGCAGACCCCCTAGGCTGCGACCGTAACCCCATGGCGCTTGAGCACCTCCAAAACCTTTGGGAAATCCGGTGGGCCAACAGGAATCTCATTGTTGATGGCCGTGAACATCTGAGCGGCCAGCGCGTCCTGGCCGGAAATCTCCAACATCTCACCACCACTCTTTCCGAAGCGAAAGCCGTGCACCGTTCCCCCTGGGACGTGTACCAGCGTGCCGGACTTGCAGGCCTGAGACTTTCCGTCGCAAAGAAATTCAATCTCACCCTTCAGGACGTAGAACGATTCGTCCCAGTGGTGGCTGTGCGGCGGCGGGCCGGTTCCCTCGTCGCCTTGTTGGAAGGTGATGCCGTAGCTTTGTGTTGTGGCGTTTGGCGCCAACACCGTCACCTTTGTGCCAATGACGTTCAAGGCGGGTTCGCGTTGATCGGGTCTTAATACAAAATACTGGGCCTTCTTGCTCATACTGCCTCCTATGAAAAGGGGATGAATGTGCTCAATGACGTCTAAGGAAGCGAGTGTTTTGTATTGAACGAGCACTGAGCGATGGCTCGCTACAAACTCATTGGCACCAACCAGTAGTTTCTCGCCGTGGGCCTCGAAGCCCAACCACTGGGCGGTGCCTTGTAGGCTGCGCTCAAACACATGCTTGTGTCAACTGTCTAGGGTTTCCCAGGCGGTTGAACTTTGCTAAATATGTACTCCTCGATCCGGCCCTGAACGTAACTTGCGCAGGTGTTTCTGCGTGTACGATTAAGCCTCGCGGAGTACTTGGCGGGTCTGTTAATCCGTAGGTCCCTGGTTCGAGCCCAGGTCGAGGAGCCAAGATAAGCCTCATAGGCATTGAAGACCCTGCTATCAATAGGTAGCAGGGGTTTTTCTTGTCTGTTGCTTGTAGGCGATCTGTAGGCAATTTGCCCAACTGCGGCAGTCCCGAAGGGTCATGGCGATGCGCCCTACGGTTGTGGCTGACGACCATTGAGGATCGCCCAGCCTCGCGCGCGCGGGCGAAAGGTCACTTCAGCTGGTCGAATCTGTTGAATATGTGGCGACGCAATCACTCGATCGATATCGCGGCCGCATGCGGCGTCACTTTCGCGTCCGGGGCGTCCATGTCGGGCGCCGCCGCCAGAGCGCATTTACCGTATCGACCTGTTTACTCGTCACGCGAAACAAGCGCGCCCAGATCCCTCGCGCAGGGGGTTTCGCTGGTGGAGGTGTTCGATCTTCGATGCTCATAAAGGTGCCGGTTTGGAACTGGATGAACTTTGTACGACGTTCATTCCCGTGATGCAGGACGACGTGCACGTCGCGAGCCAGACAACTCCACGACTCAGCCGAACAATGCCTTCGCCCGGTACGCGAGCGTCCGCAACCCTTTGCGTAAGCTTAGCGTCGCTGCGACCCTTGTGGAAACCTTGGGGTCCACACCTGGTGTTGCGCGCTACCCTTGCCGTAACCTTGCCGTAACCTTGCCGTAACCTTGCCGTATTTTCTCTGCGTGGATTGGCTCACCTATCCCCGCACCCGGTGCGGAGTTAATTGGCCGGTGTGCCGGCTCCATCGATCAGCGCCTGAAGCAAGATCGTCAGCTTCTCGATGCGGGCGATCATCCGCAGCATTGCGCCGACGTAACTCCTAACCTTTTGGGTCACCGTCTTCTCGCCCTTCGGCGTCTTGATGGTCACGGAGACGCTGTACACCTCCGACTGGCCCTCGGCCGCTTCCTCTTGCGCCAAGACCCTTGCGAGAAGGATGCGCGTTAGGCACAGAACGTCGTCGAGTGAACCGGGCTACAGCGCCTCTACCTCCGCCCATTTCTCGGGCGTGAAGCGGTTGCTGTAGATCCCGTGCTTCACCGCACGGGTGCCCGCGCATCTGAACAGCCGCATCGACGAACTGCTCCCACACAACTGGCAGCCCGGCGGCTGATCAGCACAGCGCGTACCGGGATTCGCCAACCGTCGTCAATGTGGGACGGCCAGCCGCTTACGAAACGACAACCGGCCGACGGGTAACATTAATTCACGAGGCAATACGACCGGACATCATGAGCGTCGCTATCTATCATTGATGGCAATGAGTTGACGCACACGGTCAAGAGGGGACAACTCAACAGCGCTGCAGGCCATGTCTGGCCCGCAGCATCGCAGGTCTACCGTCGGCCGTTTCTAACGGCAGGCGATGGGCTAGCGCCACTGGGCTCGGTGCCGCTACCGTGACAGAACCCGCTTCTGGTGCGCGGGCGCATGGTCAAAGCAGCGGCCATGCTATCCAATGTGCGTTGCGATGTCTCCATCGAGCGAGCAATCTCCAAGCGTACGCACGACAGTATTCCTCGCCTTGGTGCTTCAAAAGTTACTTTTGCGTCACTGATCAAAGCGCCCAACGTTTTACTGCGCTTCGCAGAGATCAAGGTTCGCTGCGGAACATTTCGATTGCACGAGCGATAGCGCTGAACTCTTCGCGGTTCACATCTGAGATCACCCAATGGCTCATTCCAGCGCGTGACCAGTGCGCTATCTGATATCCCCTTTCTGCTGAGAACAAGATGGCGCTGTCAGCGGCAGGCGTGGGCCACACAAACGAGTTAACGACATGCTCGCCTTGTTGGTAGACCAACGCTGCAACCGGCCGACCGTCAAGATAGTCAACACGCCCGCCCAAAAATACCGAACCCGGCAGCAGCGATTCCGGCATGGGTGGCGAGAAGTTGAGCTTTAAAGACAGCCATGGCTTGACCTTATGGCGGTCCGCCGACGCCACATCGACAAGATGCTGGCTGAGGGTCGAGCGAACATGGCTCGCAACCACTTCCTCACGAAGTCGGTCGTTCGGACTCAGTCCCCACCACGTCAGGTTCAAAGTCAAGACCGCCAACGACATCGCCGCGAACGAGACCAGCATCGGGCGCCAATCAAACCAATGTTGCACGATGCCCTTGCCAACCGACCAGCGTGTCGACAGGGGTGCCGACACCGGCACCATTGATTCGATGCGCTGCCGCAGGGCCTTTGGCGCGACATGGTAATCCGCAAGGTTACGCACGTTTTGGCGCAACTGCCGCAGCGCTGTCACCTCAGCGCGCAGCCTGTCGTCACGCGCCATGCGCTCCTCGATCGCGCGCTGGCTAAGGGCATCGAGCTCGCCATCGACAAATGCGTTCAAGGTCTGTGGTTCGATTTCGGGTCTCATGGTATTGATTCACTCTGTCTTGACTTCGGCACGGCACCGAGCCGGGACCATTCACTGGGCCGCAACGCCTGTTGCATCAGGCTGCGGGCGCGGGCCAGGCGCGACATCACCGTTCCGATCGGGATGTCCGCGATTCGCGCAATGTCCTTGTACGAGAAGTCCTCTAGTTCGCGCAGCACCAATACCTCGCGGTAGACGATGGGCAGCGCTGCGATCGCCTGATTGATCTGCAAGCGGTCAGCGTTACGCATCGCCATCGCCGGAGGCTCATCGGCGGCCGGCGCGGCAGTCGCATGCAAGACCTCGTCGGCGTCTTCGAGCACGACGAGTTCGACCGGGCGGTTCTCCTTCAGCCACGAAAAACAAGTGTTTCGGACGATTTGCAGGAGCCACGCCTTTGCACTCTCACCGCGAAACCCGTCGATGAAACGAATTGCACGCATTGCAGCCTCCTGCATGACATCCTGTGCATCCTGGTCGTTGTGCGTTAACCATCGGGCCAGGTTCAAGCCCGCGTCCAAGTGCGGAAGAACCAGCAGCTCGAAGCGCCGGCGCTTCTCTTCATCCTTCATATCGGCCCCTTTTCATCAAGCCTGACTCCACCCGGCCTAACTTTATTCCCAATCCCGAGTAATTCGGTCGGATGTTGGCAGCAGTCGGGAATATCGAGCTTGGCTTCTCCGTCTAAGCACTGTGCCACTGCGGGAAAAGCCGCCAGCACACCTTCACCGCTTACTTAGGAGATCCCATGAATAGCTTCGATCGAAGACAATTTATGCACTTGGCCGGCATCGGCGGCGCCGTGTTCGCGTCCGGGCTTGGCGGTGTTGCAAATGCCGCCGACCCGATGACTGGCGCGGTCTATGACGATTTCTTCTTCGTCCAGTTGTCCGACAGCCACTGGGGCTTCGAAGGTGATGTTGCAAACCCCGATGCCATGGGCACGCTGCCCAAGGCTGTGGCCGCCGTGAATGCACTCTCGGTCCCCCCCGACTTCGTGATTTTTACCGGTGACCTGACCCACACCACCGATGACCCAAAGGAGCGCCGCAAGCGAATGGGCGAAGTGCGCGATATCGCGGCCGAGCTGAAAGTCAAGACCGTGCGCTTCATCCCAGGAGAGCACGATGCCTCGCTGGACAACGGCAAGGCATTCAAGGAGTTCTTTGGCGCGACGAACTACACCTTTGAGCACAAAGGCGTGCACTTCATAGTGCTCGACAACGTCAGCGATCCGGGTGCCAAGCTGGGCGACGAGCAACTCGCGTGGCTCGCCTCAGACCTCCAGCGCCAGGCCAACGACGCGCGCATCGTTGTCTTCGCGCACCGGCCGCTGTTCGATCTGTACCCGCAATGGGACTGGGCCACGCGCGACGGCGCGAAGGCCGTCGAATTGCTGATGCCGTATTCCAATGTGACGGTGTTCTACGGCCACATTCATCAGGAAAATCATCACATGACCGGGCATATCGCCCACCACTCGGCCAAGTCGCTCATCTTCGCGTTGCCGGTGGCGGGCTCGCAGCCGAAGCGCACACCGGTGCCTTGGGATCCCGCGCGGCCCTATCAGGGGCTGGGGTTTCGTGAGGTCGGAGCGCAAAAGAAGCCCAGCGAGTACGCCATCACCGAATTTCCGGTCCAGAAAGCGTGATGCCATGAACATCGATACCAAGAGGCGGACCCTAGTGAACGCGGCCGGCGCACTGGCCCTGAGTTCGGTCGCGATACTTGCGCTCTCCAAGCCAAAAGAGCGCGTTATCAAGATCATCGCCAAGAAGTTCGAGTACGTGCCTAGCGAGATTCGAGTGAAGCAAGGTGAAACCGTGATGCTGCAATTCACTGCACCCGAAGTGCCGATGGGCTTCAGCCTGCCCGACTTCGCCGTGCGCGCCGACATCATGCCCGGCAAGGTCACGACGTTGCGGTTGACGCCTGACAAAACCGGTAGCTTTGCGTTTCTGTGCGATGTGTTCTGCGGCACGGGACACGAAGATATGAACGGCATACTGATCGTTTCCTGAACCCGATGCGTCACACAACGCAACGGCGAATACACAAGGTAGCGACAAATGAATCAAGTTCAGATTGGTGCTCTTTCGCGACGGGTCGCCTTGCAACGCGGACTCGGAGCGATCACGGGCGTGGCGCTCGTCGGCATCGCAGGATCTTCGGCTTGGGCGGCCGAGCCCAAGCTTGCTAAAACAGCGGTGCAATACGTGGATGCCGGCAAAGACGAAGGCAAGGACTGCAATAACTGCGCGCAGTTCTTGCCCGGCAAGACCGAGAAGGACAACGGCACTTGTAAGATCGTTGACGGCACGATCAATCCGCGCGGGCACTGTATCGCGTTCACACCGAAGCCGACGAGGTGAAGCCCTGCAAGCCGCGTCTGCTCTGCAGGCCGGCTCGCATTCAACACGACGTGACCGCCAACGCGCTGCCACCATCCCGGCGTGCAAGTCTTGTGGCGAGTAGCCGCACCTTGGATGCGCCGGATGAGGGTATTTGCATGAGCAACGGGACCACGCAGAACACGATCGTGCCCACCAGGACCGGGCCCGTATAAAGCGCGGGCGAGCCAATCGGATGCTGATCGGGCGGAAAGAACGCAACCAGAAAGCTGAAAAGCACCCCCCACGAAACCGATGCCTGCGACTGCCGCCCGCCATGGATGGCAGCCCAGTGCGACGGCTGGGTCAGACGCTGGAGGACACTTTCGAACCTGCGTCGGTCTACCACCCATGCAAGGCATTTCCGATCCACTAAAACGTCAATGAAGATGCGCGTGTCCATCGAGTGGCGCAAGGTGTCCGCCAGCGAGCACAGAAATGGCAGGACTTCCAGGCGGGTGGGTACCAGATGCCGCCGCGCGACGGGTGCGTCAGCCGGGCTGGGCAGGAAGTGGCCTAGGTCGGAAGAACCATCGTCACATTCCATTAGGGTAAGCGGCTGGCCGTCCCACATTGACGACGGACGGCGAATCCGGGTATGCGCTGCGCTGTTCAGATGCGCGGGCAGCCGCGTGAGTACGTCCTTGAGGTAAGCCCACGGATCGTGCTCGTTGAGCTTGGCCGACTGCACGAGGCTCATCACGATCGCGGCACGCTGACCCGCAAGCTCGCTGCCGCAGAAGAGCCATGCCCGCCTGCCCATCGCCCAGGGACGAATCAGATTTTCGCAATGGTTGTTGTCTACGGGCACGTGGCCATCGAGCAGGTTGCGCGTGAGCGCCTCCCAGGCATTCAAGCTGTAGTTCAAGGCCTTGGCTGTCGTGCTGCCATCAGGCACCCGGCCTCGCTCCAGCCGCAGCCATGCATGCAGCTGCTCCCACAGGGGCCGAGCAATGTTCATTCTTCCGGCCAGGCGCTCTTCGGTGGGCATCTCCGCCAGCTCGCGCTCGATCCTGTAGATCTGGGCAATGCGCTGCAACGCTTCGACCGCGACTGCGCTCTTGCCGGCGTCGCGCTGCAACTCGTCGAACTTGCGTCTGGCGTGCGCAAGACATCCGGCAGGAATGCGTCCGGGCTGGGCGACCATCACCCTGTCATAGGCAGCGTATTCATCGCGCACCAATGTGCCGCGCCACGCCGTTGCGCCGTGCCCGTCATCATTCGGGCCGAGGAAGGCCACGGGGTACTGCGCACCTCGCCCGACGCAGAAGTCATAGATCACACCGCGCACCGGATCGAAGGCGCCGCGTGCGTAGGTCCAGACATAGGCCCGTTTGGTCTTGCCCCGCCCCGGATCGAGCATGGCCACCGGGGTCTCATCGGCATGCAGCACCTGTGCCGACAGTACGAAGCGTTTGTGCGCGTCGTACAGCGGCATGAGGGCTGCGCTGCCTTGCCCGGACCAACTCCCCAGCGTGGAGCGCGGAGTGTGTACGCCTGAGCGGGCGTTGATCGCCTCTTGCCGGTAGTAAGGCAGGTGGTCCAAGAAGCGACTGATCAACGTGTGCGCTACGAGCCCGGCAGCAGGCATGCCGCCATCGATGATCTGCGGCAGAGCTGCTTCCTGCACCAAGCATTGGCAGCAGCGGCAGGCCCACTTGCCATAGATGTGGCGGTGCACGAAGAACTCTGCGGGCACGATGTCCAGGCGTTCGCTGATGTCTTCGCCCACGCGCGTCATCGGCTTGCCGCGCTCCGCGTTCGGGCAGTTCGTGTTCTCCGGTTCGTGGTGGTGCTCCACGCGGCGCAAGTGATCGGGCAGTGGTCGACGACGTGGCTTGTGTTGGTTGTCGCCCGCTCGCCCCTGGCTTGTTCCAGTTGCGCCTGCAGGCTGGCCTCGTCCTCGGCCAGCGTCTCCTCGAACAAGCGTCGCTGTTCGGCGTTCATCGCTTCGGTCTTCGCGCCGAACTTCCAGGCCTTCAGCCGTGCGAGCTGGAAGGTGATCTTCTCGATCTTGGCGTCCTTGAACCTGATCTCGTTGTCCTGCTGGCGCAGCCGTTGGAGCATTTGCTGCGCAAGTGCAGCGATGGCCTCGGGCGCCAGACCTTGGAGGTCTTCGTCCTTCAGATCGTGCAATGCTTGCATGTATGAATCATGCCGATTCCGGCGGCCCGTCGCCACTCGGGGATGCGCTGTCAACGACCCGCTGCGGGCTCGTCGTCAGAGCCGCGTGATGGTGCTCATCTCGGGCAGGCGCTGCCACGGCAGTCCGACCACAAGCGCGTCGAACTGCGCTTGCGTCAGCGCGATCGGCTGGGTCGCATCGACTTCGCGTGGCCACACGAAGCGCCCGGCGTTCAATCGTCTCGCAGCGCACCACACGCCGAAGCCATCATGCACGAGCATCTTGATGCGTGTGGCCCGCGCATTGGCAAACAGGTAGCCGTGATGCGCGTTGGCGCTGCCCAGGGCGTGGACCACGTGCGCGAGCAGTCGCTCGGCGCCAGAGCGCATGTCTACTGGCTTCGTGCACAGCCACAGCGCGTCGAGGCGGATCATCGCAGCACCTCGCGCAGCCACGCTGCGCAGTCGGCTGCTGCCGAGACCGGCCACGTCACGCTGACTCCGAGCGTGCCGCGCTTGAACTCAAGGCGGATGTCCGCGGCACCGGTAACCGCTGCCGCCGACGTTGAACGCGGCGCTGAAGGTGGCGGTGGCGAGGGCAACGACAGCGCGATGAACTGGGGCGTCGAATCGGCAACCGTCGTCGGTGTTGCCGGTGAGACTGGATTCGCCCCGCGTCCGCGGCGCCATTGATGCACCAGGTTGTCGTTCAACTTCAACGACATTGCGACTGCTGCGACAGACGCTCCCGGCTCTGCACAGGCAGCGAGGACCTGCGCCTTGAACTGTGCGCTGTGACGGCGCCGTTGCTTCGGATTGACGTCCATTGATGCTGTCCAGCTAAATTAGATGGACAGCATCGTCTCCGGCTTGGCCTCAGTTCTCAAGGTGGGGTGACTGGCCGCTTACTCCATATCGGCCAAGTGTGCCGGGACATGCGATTGGGCGAGACGGCTGTGAGGCGCTGGCTGGCACAGGCCGATGCCGAACAACTCGGTCAACCCGGAATAGGCAAGCCCTTGACCGCCGGGCATCAGCGCATCCGAAACTCGAAGCCGAGAACAAGCAACTGCGAGGCGATGTGGATACGTTAAAAAAAACCTCGGCCTTCTTTGCCCGCGCATTGCGATGAGCTTCCAACTCATCGAGCGGCTGCAACACAAGGACAACGCCGTGCCGGTGGAGCAACTCTGCCGGGTGCTGGAGGTCAGCCGCTCAGGCTACTACGCGGCACGCAAACGCAGGCAGATCCCGCCTGCAGTATGCCAAGCCAGCGTGCATTTGAAAGCTGCATTCGCCGCCAGTGGTGGTGCTTACGCAAGCCGTCGTCTGCGGGCGGCAGTGGCCTTGCGAGGCGTCGTAATGGGCCGCTATCGCATGCGCAGTTTGATGCGCCAGCATGGCTTGCGCTCGGCGTGGAAGCGCAAGTTCGTACACACCACCGACAGCTAACATGCATTGCCGATCTGACCCAACGTGCTGGATCGACAGTTCAATGCGACGCGGTCCAACCCAGCGTGGGTCGCTGACATCACCTACATCAGAACGCGCAGCGGCTGGCTGTATCTGGCTGTATCTCGCAGTGGTGCCAGACCTGTTTGCGCGCAAGGTCGTGGGCTGGGCAATGGCCCCAGACATGCGGGCGATGCTGTTGTGTCAGGCGCTGCAGTTGGCCATCGCACAGCGTCAACCGGCGAGCGGCTTGATCGTACCTTCGGACCGTGGAAGTCAATATGCAAGCAACGCGCATGGAGCCCTGCTCACCAAGCACGGGCTGGTGGGCAGCATGAGTCACAAGGGAAATTGTTGGGACAATTCGGTCATGGAACGCTTCTTCCTGAACTTGAACTTGAACCTGAACCTGAGCCTGAAGATGCAGCGGATCTGGCAGCGAGACTACGCCAATCATGCCGAAGCCATGAGCGACATTGCCGACTACATCGTCGGCTTCTACAACAGTGTGCGGCTGCACTCCGCACTGGGCGACTTGCCACCCAATGCCTTCGAGCAGAAATCGGCAATCAATCAACCTATCGATGTGTCCGAAATAACTTGACCAGGACAGACCTACTGGAGCGGGTGGTAGATACCCGCTTGCGTTGGGTCGCGGGATAAGCGCGTGACCCATAAGCACGTCTGCGCCTCGTGTAAGAGCGCGCAGTTGCTGCGCCGGCAACTCGTCCGAGACCAACAACCTCTACTACGTTTGGAGACGAGCAGCAAAGCGAAGGTCACGGGTGGTGAATTGTTCCTGTCGAATTGGCAAATCAGGTGGGCTGTTCCTCCTCACCGGCGCCGGCGGTCTTGCGGCGGCGGCCGCGGTGTACTTGGCTGCCAGGGCGATGAGCGACGACCGCCGGCGTTTGCGTACGGATCTGCTTTCTTGAGCCTCTCACTTCACCGAAAAAATTTGAAGGCCGGTGGAATAGATAGGAGACGCCACGCGTCTATGCAGTGCCTTCTTCACTCACCCTTCAAAGGACTCCCATGAACAAGCACCTCGCATCGACTTTGATTCTCGCCATCGCTGCCGCGTCGGCCGGTCTGGCTCAGGCTGCCGCGCCCGTCAAGACGGCCGGCGGCATGCTGGTCAACACCAGCGGCATGACGCTCTACACCTTCGATAACGACGTGGCAGGCAGCGGCAAGAGCGCCTGCAACGGCCCGTGCGCCGGACTCTGGCCGGCAGTCGCTGCAGACGCAGACGCCAAGCCAGAAGGCGACATGACCATTGTCGCGCGCGACGACGGCACCAAGCAGTGGGCCTACAAAGGCAAGCCGGTCTATCTCTACAAGTCCGACATGAAGGCCGGCGACATGACGGGCGACAATTTCAAGAGCGTCTGGCACGTCGTCAAGCCCTGATCGACAACGACCCAACAAAGGACGACTGCCCAGCCCATGCGCGCACAGGACGAAGCTGCGATCGTTGCCTGCATTCCCAGCCTTCGCCGTTATGCGCGCGGGTTGGTGTCGGACCCCGCACGTGCCGACGACCTGGTGCAGGACACGCTCGAGCGGGCCTGGAGTCGCTTTTCCCTTTGGCAAAGGCGCGGCGAGATCCGCGCCTGGATGTTCGGCATCATGCACAACCAGTTCATCGATGGCGTTCGCGCGCGGCGCAGCCGCCCCGAGGACAGCGCCGGCGACGATCTGCCCGAGGTCGCGCAACGTGCGACGCAGTCGGACCGCATCGGAGTGCGTGACCTGGACCGGCTCTTGCAACGACTACCGGCAGAACAACGTGAAGTGATGCTGCTCATCGCAGTCGAAGAAATGACCTACGCAGAAGCCGCCATCGCACTCGTCGTACCGATTGGCACGGTGATGTCCCGGCTGGCACGCGGCCGCGAAAAGCTGCGCCAGGAATTGCAAGGCCGCGAGCCATCAGCCCACGTTGCGACGCCATTGCGCAGGATCAAGTGACATGGACTCCCCCCCCCTCAAACCCATTTCCACCGACGGCAGCCAGCCGGTGACCGGAGCCGATCTGCACGCTTATGCGGACCATCTTCTGGACCCCGCGCGGCATGTCGAAATCGATGCTTTCCTGGATGCACATCCAGCCGAACGCCAGCGCGTGGACGACTGGCGTGCCCAGAACCTGATGCTCAAACAGATGCTCGATCCGGTCATGTCCGAGCCCTTGCCATTGCGCCTGCCTTTGACGCCTGCGCCAAGGGCTGGCTGGCACGAATGGCCATTGCGATCGCTGGCAGCCGGCGTGGCAATCGCCGTCGTCAGCACCGGGTCGGCCTGGTGGGGCCGGGGCGCCTACGACGGGCAGCTGCAACGCACTGCCACGCTGGCCGCGGCGCAGGCCGGCACGCTCAACGGTTTTGCCCACCGCGCGGCCGTGGCCCACGTGGTCTACAGCCCGGACGTGCGTCGCCCGGTGGAGGTGGGCGCCGACCAGGAACAGGCGCTCATAACCTGGCTGACCAAACGCATGGGCACCGAAGTGAGACCGCCCGACTTGCGCGCCCTGGGCTACGGGCTCATCGGCGGGCGGCTGCTGCCGGGTGACAAGGGGCCGGTAGCGCAGTTCATGTTCGGCGGCGCAAAGGGTGAACGCCTGACGCTGTACGTCACCCGCGAAGACGCCGGACGGGAGACGGCCTTCAAGTTCGGCCAGGACGGCCCGGTGAATGTCTTCTACTGGGTCGACAAGAACTTCGGCTACGCCATCTCCTCTGGCGACAGCAAGAAGGAAATGCTGCGGGTCGCCGAGGCGGTGTATAGCCAGCTTGAAGCGCGCAAATAGCCCGGTCGTTTGAATGGCAAGATGGCGGGCTGGCACGCACTCAAAGAATCAGAACGATGCAAGACCAGTCGCATTGGGACCGTGTCTATGGCACTAATTCGTCCGATACCTTAAGCTGGTTTCAACCGCATGCGGACCAATCCCTCGGCCTCATCCAGCGAATTTCCAGTCGCGAGCGGAATCGCATCATCGACGTCGGGGGCGGTACTTCGACGCTGGTGGACGATCTGCTCGGACTGCATGGCTTCGACATCACCGTGCTCGACATCTCAGAGAGTGCTCTCGAAGTGGCACGTCAACGCCTCTCTTCAAACGCCCGGCGGGTGCGATGGCTGGTGGGAGACATCACCCGACTGGCCTTGCCTGCCCATGCGTACGACATCTGGCATGACAGGGCCGTTTTTCATTTCATGACCACGCCGGAGCAACGTCAGGCCTAGGTCACGCAAGTGCGTCGGGCCGTGCGGCCCGGCGGTCACGTGATCGTTGCGGTGTTCGGGCCGGACGGGCCACTGCAGTGCAGCGGACTCCCTGTGATGCGGTACGCACCAGACGCTTTGCATGCCGAGTTCGGCGATGCCTTCGAGCTGGTCGAACATACGTCGGAAGCCCACCGGACACCAGCCGGCGTGGAGCAGCAGTTCGTCTACTGCCACTGCGTGATGCACTGAACCTGGGCCCGCACGACTTCACAGTCCGTCAGGAAACGTGTACGCAACGGGAATCACCGAGGGCTGCCCGATCACAAGCGCGATCTGGTCGTGCGGCTTCAGCGGAAGGTCACGTACCGGCGCGAACTGCATCTTGCCGTTGACATACACCCGCAGCGCGCCCTTGAACCCCGCCACGTTATCTGACGCTAGCGACTGCCCCCAGACATCGAAGAAGTTGCCCAGCAGGTAGACCAGGGCGTTCGGCGCTTCGATGTGCAGGATGCCGCTGGCATCGTGTGTGTGCAGCCAGTACAAGCCCTTGCCACCGCTGACGAAACCGTGGTCGATGCGCAGCGGCGCAATGATGCCGATGCCGCGCGGCACTGCGATCTGTTCGGCCTTTGTAGGAGATGGCCAGGTGGGCATGGAAATGGGTCTTGAGCATCTCCTGGCTTGAACCTTCGATGCCATGCACCGGCTGGCCCTGGCCACCGCGGGCGGTGTTGCCGTCCGGGAACACGGCTTTGCCGAGTTGCCTGCCCAGTAGGAGCAGGTTGGTAGCGCCGGAGGCGGCTGCAGCGGGGCCGTCCGCGCCATGCACGAAAGGGGCCGGGACACCGGATGCCATGGCAATGGCGAATGCCGCTGCGGCAAAAGGGAAGAGAGTCATCCGGAGTGTCATCAGAAAAGTTGAAGAATAAACAGAGCTCGACCATCGCGGCCTCAGGCCTCCTTTCTGGCGACGATGCGTGGCCGCCAGGCATCGGCAGGCGCTCCGTTGCGGCCCATCGGCCAGTGGTCCAGTCAGTGCTGCGGCGCGGCGACGTCGTCAGCCCGACGACGCCGGTGCAGTGCATGGCGCTGGCCTGAATGCACCAGGTGCACCAACTCGTTCGACAAGGGTGGGCTCTGGTCGCCGAAAGAATAGAAATGCCACAACACCAGTGAGTTGAGGCTGGCGATGTCTCGCGCGGCCTCCCTGTCGTCATGCAGCGCATTGGCCACCCTCTGGGCAGAGCCGTTCGCCATCGCACGGTAAAAGGTGTCCGGGGGCCCGTCGCCCCCGGGTCGTTTGGCAACAAAGCGCGGGTCCCTCCAGTAGTCGCCCAGCGGCATGGCTTCATCGATGCGCATGAAATAGATGACCTGGTCGTTTTGGCGGCTGGGCAGACCGAGGATCCATTCGCCCACACACGCCGTGCGCCGGCTCTGAGGTTTGCATACTGCGAGCTAGCACCTGCCATGGAACGGGTTGGCTGAACAGCCCCGATCCTGCGGCACCACATAGCGGAATATGCGCGGCGCGTCGGTCACATCGGGCTGCGAAGCACGGCCTTGGTGGTGTCGAGCAAACCCTCGCCTTCGCTGACGATGATCGGCGACGCCTTCGGGTCAGCTTCCGAACGCAGGCGTGCCACTTCTCGAATCGGTCCAATGGCCGTGCCGTTCGCCATGCCCATCGTATTGGTCCTGAAGCTCGCCACCGGTGCCTCTTGGCCGCCGACGAACACACTGTAGACGGTTTCGGGCTTGAGTTTGTAGAGGAAGACCTCCAGTGCATCGACCACCCCGAAGCTGCGCGCCACTACGAAGCCCCTTGCGTCACCGGAGGCGGGCACGAGCGGGATATTGACCGGCGCCGCGTTCGCTAGCGGCTTCAGGTTGTCCGTGCCGGCGCCGGAAGGCACGGCGTTCGAAACGTAGACCAGCGCCTGCGGTGCCTGACCGATCGGCACCGTCGCCACGACCTTGTCGCTGGCGGTGTCGATCACCTGGACCGCATCGCCGTTTTCCAGCCCAACGTACATGCGCTCACCGTCGTCCGAAGGCCAGACGCCATGTGGCAAGGCGCCGGTCGCAATGGTGTTGAGCAGCTTCGCTTCGCCGTCGGTCGAGTACACCTTCACGACGTTCTCCCCGCCCACCGCAACATACGCCAGCGTGTCGCGCGCGGTCTTGGCGAAGCCGAGATGGTTCGTGATGAAGCCGGTGTCGATGACGCCGGTCACCTCCATCGATTTCACATCGATGCGCGTGACCTTGCCCACATCCTTGTGGCCCATCCAGACTTCCTTGCCGTCCGGCGTGAACTGCAGGAACGGCGAGAACGGACTGACGACCGGAATACGCTTCACGATCTTGTAAGAGCGGGTATCGACCACCGCCACTTCGGGCGTGAAGCTCGACACCACGAAAGCGCGCCCACCGTCGGGCGTGAACAGCACCATGCCGGGTCCGGGCGCAGTCTCGATCCGGCGTTTTTCCTTGAAGGTCTTGGCGTCGATCACCGAGACGTAGTTCTCTCCGCGCACCACCGCCCAGACCTCCTTGCCGTCCCGCGTGAAGAAGGCTTCATGCGGCGAGCGGCCGACATAGGTGATGCCCTTGACCTTGTGGGTCGCGGTGTCGATGAAGGTCACCGAGTTCGATCCGTTTGCAACGGCGACCAGCGTGCGGTGGTCGGGCGAGAAACCCAGTCCGTGGACGTTGATCTCGCCCTTGTAGAGCGGTGACAACACGTCGGGTCGTTGGTTGCCCAGCTTGATCTGCCCGAGCAATGTGTTGGTGTTCGGGTCGACCACCGACACTGTGTTGGTGTTCTGGTCTGCGGTGTAGACGCGGTCACCGGGATTGGAGGTTGCCGATGCCGCGAAAGACGCGACTGCCAGCGCTGTGGCGATAACTAGGGGCTTGAGTGAATTCATAGAGAACCTTTTTTCGACGTCCCTGGACGCCGGGGGTGGAAACGGGCGAAGTGGGATCACTTGGGAGGTGATGCGTGGCGCGCGAGCCAGGCCTGCATCAGCCGGATCTCGTTGGCCTGCTCGGTGATGATTCCCTGTGCGAGGTTGCGCACTTCCGGGTCTTGCGTGTTGAGCAGGATCGACTTGGCCATGTCGATGGCGCCCTGGTGATGGGGAATCATCATGGTCATGAAGTCGTGCGCGGGCTGGCCGTTCATGGGTGCGGCGCGCATGTCGTGGTCCATTGCGGCCATGGCATCACCCATCAGCGCATCGAAGGGCTTGGCCGTGCTGGCCATGAAGCCGGGTGGCGCGACGCCTTCGGCATGCATACCGTGCGCGTGCATATCGGCCGCCTGCGTCAACGTGCTCACTGCGACCAGCAACCCGAGGATGCCCGCGCGAACGAAGCCGCTGCTCATGCCGCTTTCTTGTTCCATGCGCTGCACCAGCCCGTGGCGGCAACCTGCTTGCCGTCGAACAGCGGGCAGCCGCCCGTCGCGTCCTTGGGCTTGCCTTGAAACAGCTGACAGTTCGCGCAGTTCTGGCTGGCCGCGTGATTGGGGAATTTCTTGGCGTCGACCTTGGTGGTGTCTTCCTTGTAGCCGAGCGCCACGGCCTGAAGATCGGTCTCGGCCAGCTTCGGGCCGCCTGACTCTGCGTGGGCGGCGGAGACGCACAGCGCAGTTGCCGCGCCAGCAACTTGCAAGATGAAAAAGCGGCGATTCGTGAGGGTCATTTTTGGATCTCGTGGGGGTTTTTTTCGTTGCCGGAATCTTTGCTTCGGTGATCGGGGGCGTGCTTATTGCTTCAAGACGAACGCGGCCAGCGCCTTCACCTCTTCGGGCTTCAGAGCTGTGAATGCCGGCATCGGCACGCTGCCCCATTTGCCGACGCTGCCGCCATGGATGCTGGCCTCCAGCTTCGACTGGGCCTGCGGATCGGCCTTGTACTTTTCGGCGACGTCGTGGTAACCCGGACCGACGATCTTCTGGGTCAGGCCATGGCAACTCAGGCAGGCGTTGCTCGCGAGGAGTGCCTGCACATTGATGCTGCCGTCAGCAGCCGATGGCACGGCGGATGCACCTGGTGACGTTGGCGGAGTCGACGGCGTTTCCGCTGGGGGCGCTGGTGTCGATGCGGCGATCACACTGGCGTCCGTGGCCTTTGCGGCGCCATAGGCAACCGCCAGGTAAGCACCGACCTGTTTGACTTCGTCGTCGCTGATCGGTGCGCCGTAGGTGTGCTGCATCTTGGCCATCTCGGCGGTCCACTGCGTCTGCGTCATGCCGGGTGGCTGGTATTTGACGTAGTCCGCCGAATGGCAGATCGCGCATTTCTGCATCGCGATGGCGTAGCCCGGCAGCTTCGATGGGCGCAGCTTCGACGTGTCGGGCTGCAGTTTGATGTCGGGCGGCGCGGCTAACGCGTTGAACGCGATCAACACGCAGCTGCCGAGAATGGCGCGGGCCAGGAACGTGGTGGTTTTCATGGCGGGTTCTCAGGCGATGGTGACGGGGGTGGACTCGATCACATGGCGCCGGTAACCGGCAGGATTCCAGTCGGCGGTGGCGGGCTGGCCTTCGCCTTTCTGGTTGGTCGCGCGGACCATGAGCACGGCGCGTCCCTTCCTGGCAAAGCTCACCGGCGCACGCCATTCGCGAAACGAGAAACGCCCGAGATCCTTCCCGAGCGTTGCCGCCTTCCAGCTCTGGCCGCCGTCGATGGAGATCTCTACCGTCTTGATACCGGCCCCGGCGTCGAATGCGATGCCCTTGAGTTCAAGCAATCGGCCGGAAGGCAGCATGCCGCCAGCCAGGACGCTGGTGATGAAGCTGCGCACGGCCAGCGTGGAGATCGGCCGCGTCTTCGCCGCTGCCGACCCCGGTGCAACGCACTGGCAGTCGTTGTCGGGCACACGGTAGGCGGTCGTCATGAACAGCGCGTCGTGCCCGTCGAACACATGGTCGATGACCTTGATCTCCGAGAGATGCTTGACCCAGTACGTGCCGAAGTAGCCCGGCACGATGAGCTTGACCGGATAGCCGTTGAGGAAGGGCAGGTCCTTGCCGTTCATTCCCCAAGCGAGCATCGGCTCGTCCTGCAGCGCATGGTCGATGTCCAGTGCCTTGCGGAAGTCCGAGGTCGCCGGCAGCACCGGCGTGTCCAGGCCGTTGAAGGTCACCTGCCGGGCACCCGCCGCGACGCCCGCCTTTTCGAGCACTTTGCGCAGCGGCACACCGACCCACCGGGCATTGCCCATCGCGCCGTTGGCGAGCTGCGCGCCGAACACGCGTGGCGACGAGTAACCGCGGCTGTTGCCGGAACACTGGTTAACGGCAACCACTTCCACCGGCTCGGCCAAGGCTTTGAGGTCGGCCAGCGAAAGATCCAAAGGCGTGTTGACCTTCCCCTTGACCGTAAGGCGGTAGGTGGCCGGGTCGACCGACAGCGGAATGTTGGCCAGGTGATACCGCACGAAGAAAGCGTCGTTGGCGGTGATCGGTCCTTCGTTGAAGACCGAGAACGGGGTTTCCAGGTGCGGCGGCCGTGTCGTCACGCGGATCAGCGGACGCTTCTGCGGATACGTCACCAGCGGTCGCGGCCCATCCGCGAAGGTGACGCCATCACCGGTATCGCGACTGGCCGCCAGCGCGCCGAGCGGTGATGCACCCAGCGCCAGAAGACCGGCGCCCTGGACAAAGCGCCGACGCGAGGGCGCAAGTTCGGATGCAGGTGCTGCGGTGGGGGAAATATCGTAGTTCGATCTCATGGTTTGTCTCCATTCGTTTGAAAAACGCTGTGACGGTTCAGGGTGTCTTCCATCCCCACTTTACGAAGATTGCTTGTCCTGCTGGCGATTTCAGATAGTCCACAAACGCTTTTGACTGTGGTTCTGACGCTCCGCGGTGCGTGATGACAACGCCTGCGTCACGGTAAATGCGGAATGGCTCATCCATTTCCACCAATTGGGCCAATTCGGGGTTCGAAACCTGCCAGATGTTCCAAATTAGCCAAACCTCGATGTCGGGCTGCTGCGCCCAGCGCTGGCGTGCCTCGGCGCTGTTGCGTGCTTCGGGCAGCAGCAAGTTCTTGCGCAATGCGCGGACCAAGGCGATGTCACCCATGCGGCCGGCGACATCTTCCCAGAGCCCGGTCTGCCCTGCGCCTGCAACCGCCATGACCTTGATGCCAGGGGCCAGGAGGCTGCGAAATTCCTGAATGTGCTTGGGGTTTCCGGGGCGAACGAGGATGGCGGCCGGTCGCAGGTACGACGGCTCTGCTTTTTTTAGGTCGAATGCGCCGGGCAGAGCCTTGGCGAAGTCGCTCATCGTGTTTTCAGCGCTGCTGAAGACCACGTCGGCGTCCCGCCTGGCTTTGTCGATCCACTTTGGCGTAGGGCCTGCCGTCACGTGGACATCGACGTTGTGTGCTGTGCCGAAGTTTGCCGCCTCTTCCATCATCGCCGGCGATGGCCCACCGGGGCCATAGACGTTGAGCGTTTGTGCAGCCCACACCGGATTGGCAGACACCAGGAGCATCGACACTGAAGCGAGCAGGCAGGCCACAGTTTGGCGAAATGATTTCACACCATTTTCTTCGCGCAGTGAGAGATGAACAGAAGGGGTCGGGTGCATGGCAATCTTGTCGGGTAACTGGGTGCCCGGACGGTTGACGTTTGGCGATACGGGTTTATTCCCTCAATCGATCAATTCAACAGCGCCGTGATGTCCGCGTTGATGGCGAACCCGCCGCATACCAGCCACACAAAGAGCACAGCCGCCAGCGCCAGTGGCTTGATGCTGGCCTTGCGGATGGCCGAGACGTGCGTCGTCAGGCCCAGGCCGGCCATGGCCATCGCCAACAGCACCGTGTCGATGTCGATCATCGGTTGATCCTGGTACGGCCGATAGCAGCCGACTTCGCCGGTGGCAGTGTTCAGCGCGGCGAACAGGCTCAAGGTGCCGTTGCGCTTGTACTCAAAGCCGTGGCTCTCTGCACGCCCTGGCGCCAGCGGCAGCATGCGGCCCTTGCGATCGAGCGCCTGGATGGCTGTCTTCTCGTCCACGCAGAACACCGCCGCGTGCGCAGGAGGGTTCAGGTACAGGCCGATGCCATCGGCCGCCTTGGCCTCGAAGTCCGGGTCGTTGGAGACGAGGTGGCGTTCAAGCCGGTGCGGCTGCACACCGTGCTCTCGCCAGATGCGCTGCGCGGCCGAGAACGACACGTCGCCCAGCGCGGCGGCCACCTTGGCGACTGGTCCAATGCGTGGAGCCATCCGGGAGTTTGTGTTTGAGCGGCTTGTCCGGCACCCGCGCCTCCTGCCTGGCCACAGGCTGCCAGGGCGCATGGCCCGAATGCACAGACACCGGTCCGGCCAGTCCCTCAAACTTGAACGCCCGCGTCCAGCGGCTCACAAAGCCATCGTTGCAAGCCAGCTTGGCGCGGATGTCCACGCCATTCCCCATCGATCCACAGGAGCATGCAGCGCGCCCTGCGAGCAAACGCCGCACTCCCGTGCCGCTTGCAGACAACAGCCTCAAGTTCTTAGCGCTCTTGCTTGGTCAGCTTCATTCCGTACATGCTCTTCAAAATAAAGCATACACAACCGGTCTCAAGGATTCAGTGGACTAGATCGACAGACAGCGCCCGCGTCGACAGCCCGTTCCACGTGGGTCTCAATCGTCGTGGTCGTCTCGGTCCCGATGGTTGTGATGACGGTCGCGATACTCGCTCCGGTAGTCCGGCCCGTAGTAGACCGGCGGCGGTCCGTAATACACCGGCCCCGGCCGGTAATACACCGGCGGCGGCGGACGGTAGTACACGCGGGGGGCAGGTTGATAGTAGACCGGCGGCGGTGCCACATAGACGGGTGCCGGCTCGTAAAACGCGGGGGCGCCGATGCCGATGGACCACGACACTTGGGCACTGGCTGACGCGGCGGCGAATAGGGCGGCAGCAGCCACAGCAGTTACCGCGGCCCATTTGAAAACGAAACGACGGACGCTCACGGTGGGATCTCCGGAAGACGGCGAATTTGCCGAGAGCCCAATAAACGCTTCAGCCGCGAAAGACGTGCACACGTTGACGTTCCGTAACAGGCCGAGGATGCCGCGGGTCGGCGAAAAAAGGCGCGCCAGGCGTTCAAGAGCGGTAAGCTCAGGTTGAGCATCGCGCAAAGGGCACATTCATGCAATTCAGCACTCAGGACCGAACACATCGGACAAGGCAACGCCCGAAGGCAGCTTCTTTCCTGCTTACGGCGGCTTTTGTCCTGACGGCAAGCATCGCAATGCCACAGATAAGTGCCGCTGCCGAGATCAAGCTCTCGGGCAGCGGTACTTTTAAGGCGCCAAAGGCCGAACAACTCGCTGCCCTACCGACCGATTTGGGTTTCTCGCAAAGCGACCTCGCCACGGGCAGCTGGTCATTTTCAGTGCGCTATGAAGACAGCACTCCTGGCGTAGACCTCGACCCTTATGTGGGGCGTTATGTCGGAGCGATCCGTTCGTTCCGTCTTGTGATTGGCAGCACGACCCTTGACCTACCCATCGATCAAGCGGCCATTGTCATAAGTGATGGCGGGGGCGGATTCCCAAATCGCGAGTCGATTCGGGTGGAGGCCAAGGCGTTGATGCCCTCCGGGCTCCTGCACCTCAGTTGGGTTCAGGTCAATCAGCAGCCGAAGGGCACTGATTTGCGCGGCCCTGCAGGGGCGTTGCCGAACGACGCTATGCCCCCCTCCACGATGGTTGCCAACATGGCCACTGCGAATCCGTCCGACAGATTTTTGGAACTGCGCATCGACCGCCCGAGTGGCGATCCGCGGCCGGTGCTCTACCTCAGTTCGTCAAAGCTTACGGTGACGGCTGGCCCTGCCACAGCGCCCTGAAGAGTTACAGATGTCAAATATCATCGCACTCACGCGAAGTTTTATGCTTCGCAGCGTCGTCGTAGCAATGGCCACGGGGGGGCTTGTCTCCGGATGCGGTGGAGGTGGAGGCGGAGGCGGAGGCGGAGGTGGTGGCGGTATTGTGGGCGTAGGAGTGGGGGTGGTCGTCCCCGTCCAGCAGCCTGACGTCGCGCCGCTCTCGCTGACGCTGACACGCGTCGGTCCGGAAGCAGTCGAAGTGGACTGGAGTGATGATCCCCGAGCGGCCAGCTTCCTTGTCATTCGCGATGGCTTCGACCTAGCGACGGTCACGTCCACATCACTCGTCGACAACTCGGTCATCTTCGACGAGACCTACTGTTATCAGGTGGAGGGGCACGACGCGTCAGGGCGGTTGGTCGCAGCCAGTAGCAACGGGTGCATCACGATCTTTCCTTGAGCGGAATTACGCTCGCCGGGGCCGAGGTGATGGCGGTGCGCCATGGCTGCGACGGCTTCGTTGTGATGAACCTGTGCCCGATCCGCACCAGCTCGTCGCACGACCTGCCCTGGTCGATCGGCGCGGACGCCTACCAGCGCAACATGCTCGAGCTCGCCAGGACGATCACGAGCGCCGCAGTCGCAACCGTTTGGGGTGACTGGGAAGATGCGGGTGTCAGGGACTACCTTGGGCGCGCACGCGAGGACCTCCTGGAACGGGTGGAGGACATCCGCGTGCGCTGGGTCGCGGGATAGATGCGGGTGTTGAAGGCACGGCTGTGCAGGGAACGCTTGCGAGATCAACAGCTTTTGCGACCGGCTGCTTCCGGGCGGCGGATTCAACGGGTCGATGCAACACACTAAGAACTGCGTAAGCAGATGGAGTGTTGCAGATGAAGTACCGGACTCGGACTTACTACACAGATAGCCAGAAGGCATTGATGTGGGAGCGCTGGAAAGCTGGCTGGACTCTTCATCAGATCGCTCACCTGTTTGATCGATCGCATGGGTCCGTACGAGGCATCCTGGCTCAGTCGGGCGGTATCCGCCCGCCCGAACGACATCGCTCGAGGCTGGCGCTGACACTAGCTGAGCGGGAGGAAATCTCTCTCGCGCTGGTGATCGGTCACTCGATCCGTTCGATCGCAGTGCGAATGGGACGAGCGCCTTCTACGGTCAGCCGCGAGATCGAGCGCAATGGAGGGCGAGTTGGCTATCGGGCGACTCAGGCTGACAGCGGAGCTTGGGATCGGGCGCATCGTCCCAAGCGCTGCAAACTGGCTGAAAACCGTGTCCTGGCGCGCGTCGTGACCGACAAGCTGCGCCTGCTGTGGTCGCCGGAGCAAATCGCTGGGTGGCTCAAGCATACTTACCCGTGCGACGAAACTTTCCACGTGTCACACGAGACCATCTACCGCAGTCTGTTCATTCAAGCGCGTGGAGCCTTGAAGAAGGAGCTGCTGGAGCACCTGAGACGTACTCGCAGCATGCGTCGTTCTCGTCATCACACGCAGAAGACGGCAATCCATGGGCAGATCGTTGATGCCGTATCGATCAGCGAGCGACCCGCCGCTGTCGAGGATCGGGCGGTGCCTGGTCATTGGGAAGGAGACTTGGTCTTCGGCAACGCCAGCAGTCAAATAGCGACGCTGGTTGAGCGCCAAACGCGATACGTAATGTTGGTGAAGCTGGAAGGCAAAGATACGCAGACGGTCGTCAACGCGCTCATCAAGAATGCTCGCAAATTGCCGCAGGAACTCTACAAGTCACTGACCTGGGACAGAGGCACGGAGATGCATGGGCACAAGCAATTTACGATGGCCACCGACATCCAGGTCTACTTCTGCGATCCACGCAGCCCCTGGCAGCGCGGAAGCAATGAGAACACGAACGGGCTGCTCAGGCAGTACATGCCCAAGGGCATCGACATCTCGGGCTACTCACAGGCTCAGCTCAACGCGATCGCGCGACAATTGAATGAGAGGCCGCGCAAGACGCTCGGCTTCAAGACGCCCGCTGAGATGTTCAGCGAATCCGTTGCATCGACCCGTTGAATCCGCCGCCCGCACTCAAATTTTTTTGCTGAACTGTTTTTTACAAAGGCCGGGCCTATTTTGCAGACCTTCCCTTGAGAAAAATCCCGCCCTGGACAGCCAAGCGGGTTTTCGATTCGGTGTCGGCTCAATACATTTTCTTCGGCAACTGCGAAGAGCGAACCAACTTGCGCTGGCGACTCACTGCCGCAGCCTTCTTGCGCTTGCGCTCCGTCGTGGGCTTTTCGTAGAATTCGCGGGCACGAAGCAAGGTCAGCAGACCAGCCTTCTCGATCGTGCGCTTGAACCGTCGCAATGCGACTTCAAAGGGTTCGTTGTCTTTGACGCGAACAGTAGTCATGCGAATTCTCGATTTGCTTTGCGTCTAAGAGACTCCAGCGCGCAATGCGCCGAGCCCCGAAAAACGGCTTTTTGAGTTATTTTCGATTATCGAGGGTTATGGTCACGTCCTGCTGCCGTGATCGCTATATCAAGTGGGAATTCGAGATCGAAGCGCGGCCAGTCGAGAATGAGGTCCAGGGCAGTTCTGACCATAAGCGCCACTCTGTTCGGCCTGGATGCGGCATTCGAAGGCGTGGGATTGGCATACACGTTCGGATCGCTTGCTGGGCCAAACGTCAAGTCGAAGCGCTTGGCGCGAGTTCTGACCAAGTTCTCCCCGACCTTAGCTGGCTTCTAGCTGTATTACCCGAGCCGGCATGACCAGCCGACTAAGCTCAAAGCATTGATCGAGTAGGTTAGCCAAATGTGAGCTAGCGACCCGTCCGGGTTGCGGATCAAAGCCGACATTGGTCACGGCGAATCGGATGAACGCAATTGCTGCATTGCAGCCGTTCATTTCTCCGGGACGCGGGCGTCCTTGCGCGGTCATTCTTCCATCGTGGCGCTGGTCGGCTGATGCGAATTTTCTGGCAACACGGGGTTAGTTCAACCTCGCCTGTCTAAGCGCGCGATCTGGCGTTTTGCAGAGCTCCCACAGCGTCATTATCGTTTCTGGAGGATAAGGTGCTACACGGTCGACCTCACCAAGTCCGGTGACTTCTCCAGCGGTTATCTGACCCAAGTGTGGGACCCTCTATAGAAGGTTTCGCCCAAACCTTTTGGCGCTGACGCATGGTGTGGGCGGGCTTCTTTCTCGCCCACTTTGGGACTCAACAGCGACGCGCGAAACGCGATGTCGACGCCTTTCTCGACCGGGTGAAAGACGCGGCGCTCGCCCGCTTCGCGGCCACCGGTTGGCCATCGTTCCGTCTCGCGCTCACGCGCACCGACGCCCGTTTTCATCTCAGCCCGAGAGCCCGCGCAGATTTGTTGGTTGCGGATGAACGCCGCGGCACTAGGACGGCCAGACCTAGTCGCCTGAGTCCAGGCGCACGACCAACACAAGGATGTCTTTTCCCGCTTTCGCAAACTCGTGTGTCGCGACCCTCGGAGTCTTGACCGGCATCTAGAACGGCCAGTACACCGCCCGGATGTGCTCGCCAGCGTTGCCACCGGCCTCGCCGTCGCCGTAGGCATCGCCGACCGTCGCGCAAAGGCCGACCACATCAGCCATCAGATCGATCATATTGCCGTCGAGCTTGTCGCCCGGTCGCATCAGCCCGTGCTTTACGCGGTCGCATCAGAAAACGGAATTCAAATTTCATCCGAGCCGGCTTGTTGAACCGTTCGACGATGGGCGACACTGTCAAGACTTCGGGCGGCGCTGGCTAGGCAATGTGCCTTTCTTGCCCTTCGTAGAACGCAACGGTGAACGCAGGCTTCATGAGACGTACCCTTTGGCTTCTTTGTTCGTAGACATCGTCGATTTGAAAACCTGGCTCCAACCAAGCTGGCGAACGCCGCTAGTTGTGCTTGCCGCCTGTTTTTTAGCGAGTTGCACGACACCCCCTGAGACAAAACTGGCGGCGAGCGAGGCTGCGCAGGCTTACCGGGCAAGGAGCCTGGACGATCCCAGCCTGCGCGCCTTCGCTGCCCGCCTTGATGAGGAGTATTCGATGTGGCCGCCAGCGCTCTTCGACGCACAAGCGCTGCACGTCGTCGCTCTCCACTTCAGCCCGAACATAACGGTCGCCAAAGCGAGATGGCATGTAGCCCAAGCCGCAGTGACAACCGCGGGGGAGCGACAGAACCCGACGCTGAGTCTGAATCCGCTCTATGTGACAACCGCGGCTGCCGGCATGTCGCCCTGGTTCCTGTCGGCAGGCCTGGTCCAGCTTCTGGAGACGGGGAGCAAGCGCTCCTACCGTGTCGCCCATGCCGAGTATCTCGCTGAGGCTGCCCGGCTCGAAATACTGGCCGCAGCATGGAGCGTCTTGAGTCGGGTCGACAACTTGCTGCTGGACACAGCCTCCGCGCAAGGGCGGCTCGCCGCGCTCGACGAGCAGATCGTCATCCAAACAGAACTGGTCGAGGCCGCCCGGAAGCGCCTTGCTATGGGGCTGGGCTCCAGTCTCGAGTTGGTGACGGCACGTAGCGTCCTGACACGCGCAACGCTCGACCGACAAGCGACCTCGGTCGCGCTCACGGAAACGCTGCACCAGCTCGCGATCGCGGCCGGCATCCCGGCCGCTCAGCTGACCCTCGACCGGCTCGCGCTGCCTTCGTTGACGCGGCCTCTTCCGCCCGACTTCGCGGCTCGTGTCCGTGGCGCCGCGCCGCTCAATCGCGCCGATCTGCTCGCACGTTTGGCGGACTACGCTGCGAGCGATGCAACCGTCCGCTTGCAACTTGCCGGTCGCGCTCCCAATTTTGATGTCGGCCCGGGCTTTGAATACGATCAGGGAAACCGCAAGTGGGGTGTGTCGTTGGCTGTTGCCTTGCCGATCTTCAACCAAAACGGCGGAGCGATCAGCGAGGCCCTCTCCACACGCCGGCAGGCCGCTGACCAGTTCACCGCGGCCCAGGCCGCCATCATCGGCGAGGTCGACCGGGCGACCGCTGCTTACGAGCAGAGCACTACGTCGCTGCAAGTGGCCGAGCAGCTCTATGCCGAGCATGCCGTTCGTGCACGCATCCAGGAAACACTGTTCGCGCGTGGAGAGATCGACAAACTGGAACTCCTGGTCGTGCGCTCCGAGCTGGCCGCTGCGGTGACCGCGCGAGCGGACGCGCAAGGGACAGTTGCAAAGGCCGCGCTCGCCGTTGAGGCTGCCGGCAAGCTTGCTGTTGACGAAGTCGATCTGACCACCAATTTTCTTGCCCAAGTGCAACCATGATGCGCCGCTCAGCCTTCGTTCGCTGGGCCGTTCTCGTCGGTATTGCCGCAACCATCGCTGTGGGTGGCGCTTTCGGACTGCGCGGGCTCGGCGCTCAGGGTACGGGCGAGAAGAGCACCGAAGCGGTCGCTGCTTCGGTGCAGACAAAGACCACCGAGGGTCAGACCCGTGTTCTTGCCCCGTCCTCCGCGCAACAGGCGGGCGGGCTCGAAACCCGCGTCCTTGTGGCTGCATCTGCCCGGCAAGAGATTCAGGCGCTGGCGAATGTCGTCGCCCTTCAGCCGCTCATCGATCAGCGACGCAGCATCGTCATGACAACGCTAGATGCACGAAGGGCGGCGCTCGCCGCCGCCGCCGCGGACCTGGAGGCACGCCGGCTGGGATCGCTCAACGCCGACGGAAAGCTCGTCTCCGACAAAGCGCTCGAGGTAGCGCGAACCACGGCCGCGACCGAGGCCGCCAACGTCGCGGCCGCACGCAGTCAGGTTGCGCTTGCGACGGCCACGCTCACCAGCCAGTTCGGACCGGTGATCGCCGGATGGTTGGTTCACGGCGCGGCGCCACTCGACCGTCTCGTGAGCGGGCGAGCCGTCTTGCTGCAAATCTCGCCGGTCTTGTCGAGAGCGCTGAGAACGCTCCCGGGGAATGCGGAGTTGCAGCTGCCTGACGGGAGCCTCCTTCGGGCAACGATAGTCTCCGCGGCTGCTCAAGTCGATCCCAAATTCCAGACGACAAGCTACTACGCGACCGCACCGGCCAACCCGACGCTCGTTCCCGGCGCGGCGATCGCTGCCCTCCTGTCCAACGGGGAAATGGCGCAGGGCGTCGCCGTTCCCGAGGAGGCAGTCGTCAGGACGGACGGGCGGCCTTACGTCTATGTAGCCATCGCTGCCGACCAGTTCGCGCGACGTGAGATCGTCACCGACACCCCGATCGCCGAGGGCTGGCTGGTTCGTTCCGGGCTGGCACCGGGAACGCACGTTGTCGTTCGCGGCGCACAACTTCTGCTGTCGCAAGAGGGCAAGACGGCATCGAATCCGGAAGCCGTCGGCAATAAATGAAGCCGACTGGCCTGGTCGGCTCGATCATCACTGGCTCGCTCGCACACCCCGTTGTTGTGCTCGGACTCGCGCTGATGCTGGCGGCGTATGGCGTCTTGCGGCTGGCCACGGCCGACTTCGACGTTTTTCCGGACTTCGCGCCGCCACGCGCGTCGATTCAGACTGAAGCGCCAGGGCTCACCGCCGAACAGGTCGAGGCGCTGGTCACCCGGCCGATCGAGACGCGCACGCTCGGCGTACCCGGCTTGGTATCGGTTCGCTCGAACTCAATTCAGGGCCTTTCGGACATCTCCGTCGTCTTCGATCCGGCGGTCGACATTTTCCGCGCTCGACAACAGCTAAGCGAGGCATTGGCAGGGCTCGGACAGGGGTTGCCCCAAGGCGTGCTGGCGCCGAGCTTGGCGCCGCTCACCTCATCGACCGGTGTGGTGTTGATCGCTGGTGTCACCTCGCCGACGCTCTCGCCGATGGCGCTCCGCTCACTCGCCGATTGGACGATCCGGCCGCGGCTCCTCGCCGTGCCCGGTGTGGCCCAGGTTTCGATCTACGGTGGGGCGACCAAGCAATATCAGATTCTGGTCGAGCCGATGCGCCTGGCGCGGTTCGGGCTGTCGCTCGAAGACGTGGCCGTCGCCGCCCGTCGCACACTCGGAGTACGGGGCGCGGGTGTTATTGACAATGCCAACCAGCGCATAGTCATCGAGACGAACGATGATGCGGGTGCTATCCAGCGATTGGCGCAAACCGTGGTCGCCCAGTCCGCCGGACGGCGCCTGACGCTCGGCGACGTCGCAGTGGTCCGGGCCGGTACCGCGCCACCGATCGGTGCGGCGCTGATCGACGGTCAACCAGGATTGCAAGTCATCGTCTGGGCGCAATACGGCGCCAATACGGTCAAGGCCGCCAAGGCGGTGAACGCGGCGCTGGCCGGCTTGAACCGCGAGCTCGCGCCGCAGGATGTGAAGATACGAGGCGATCTTTTCCGGCCGACCGGTTTCATCACCACGGCGGTCCACAACCTCGCGTTCGCGCTCGGTATCGGCGGCGTTCTGGTCATCGCGGTGGTCTTTCTGTTCCTTTGGAATGTGCGGATGGCAGTGATCGCGCTGACCGCGATCCCGCTTTCGCTCCTGTCAGGCACGCTCGCTCTCGACATGTTGGGCTACAGCCTCAACACGATGACGCTCGGCGGCCTCGGCATTGCCGTCGGGCTGCTCGTCGACGACGCGGTCATCGTCGTCGAGAACGTCTACCGGCGCCTGCGTCTGGACCGCGCCACCGGAGCTTCCAGGCCGCTGGCCGAGGTGGTCGCCGACGCGACCTTCGAAGTGCGAAGCGCCGTCGTCTTCGCCACGCTGGCCATCGGTATGATCTTCATCCCGGTTCTGACGATTCAGGACGTGGCCGGACGACTGTTCGGTCCTTTGGGGCTGGCCTACATCCTGGCGACGCTAGCGTCGCTCCTTGTCGCCCTCACAGTGACGCCGGCGCTGTGCTCGCTCCTCATCCGCATGGACCGACTGCCGGCCGAGGAACCCAGGCTGACCCAGTGGCTCAAGGCCCGCTACACGCGGCTCCTGGAAGCAACTGATCGTCGGCTGGCACTCGTCGTCGCCGTGGTCGTCGGCGCGTCGATCGCTGTGTTTTCGCTTGTGCCGCTGCTGGGCACGAGTTTTATTCCCGAGCTGAAGGAAGGGCACTACGTTCTGCAGATGCGCTTGGCCCCCGGTAGCTCCATCGAGGCTTCGGAACGGGTCGGGCAAGAGATCGCGCGAGCCATCCTCAAGGCGCCTCATGTGCGCCTGGTGGCGCAACGAACCGGCCGTTCCGAGCAGGCGGCCGACGTGTTCGGCTCGAACTCCAGCGAGCTTGATATTGACCTCGAGCCGACCAATGCGGCCGGCCAAGCCCAAGCGGAGGATGCAATCCGCGATGCGCTCGTACTCGTTCCAGGTGCGACTTTCGCGCTTAAGACCTTTCTCGCCGACCGACTGGATGAAGTCGTCTCGGGCGACACGGCGCCCGTGGTCATTCGCATGGAAGGCGGGGATCTCGACGCGCTCGACCGTGCGGCGGCGGCAATTGCCAGCGCAGTGCACGACGTGCCGAGTGCGATCGATGTCCAGCAAGTGAACCCGTCCGGCGTCCCGAAGCTCGTGATCAGCCTTCGCCATGACGCGCTGGTGCGCTGGGGCTTCAACGCGCTCGATGTGTTGGATGCGATCCAGGCGGCTTACCAGGGCGGAACGATCGGTCAGGTCTACGAAGGCAACCGGGTGGTCGAGGCCACTCTTCTGCTCGCACCTGCACTGCGCTCGCAGCCGGAGAACGTCGGGTCGCTGCTGTTGCGAACTCCCGATGGGGCGTACGTCCCGGTACGCGATCTCGCTGACATTCGCCAGGCAAGCGGCCGCTATGGCGTCCTGCACATTGGTGGTCGACGGCAGCAGACCGTCACCGCAAACACGAACGATGCCGATGTAGGCGCTTTCACGACGCGCGTCGAAGCCAAGCTGAGGAGCCTGCGTCTGCCCACCGGCGTCGCCGTCACGGTCGAGGGTGCCGCGGCCGTTCAGGCGAAATCGGCGCGCACTCTTCTCGTCAATTCACTCTTGGCTGGGACTGGCATGGTCCTGCTGCTGTCGCTTAGCATTCCACGCTTTCGAAATCTTGGCCTCGTCTTGTTAAACCTGCCCTTCGCGATGGTCGGCGGCGTCCTTGCACTGTTCCTGACAGGCGGAATTGCCTCGCTCGGTGCACTGGTCGGGTTCGTAACTCTGTTCGGTATCACGCTGCGCAATGCCATCATGATGGTTTCGCACTACGAACTCCTGACCACAAGCGAGCAGCATCCGTGGAATCTCGGCACCGCCACCGAGGGCGCTGCCGACCGACTGTCACCAATCCTGATGACCACGCTGGCAACGGCGCTCGGGCTACTGCCTCTGGCCTTGGGAAGCGGCGAGCCCGGCCGAGAGATCGAAGGGCCGATGGCGATCGTCATCTTGGGCGGTCTCTTCAGTTCGGCAGCGCTTAACCTTCTGGTGCTTCCTGGAATTGCCTTGCGCTTCGGCCGCTTTGGTTCGACGACATCGAGCCCCGAAGCTACGCCGTGAGCCACTGGGCCTAATTGGTGCATGCGGGCATCCGGAGACTGCGCTGACGGCACACTCGGCCCGTCCTAGACACTAACGAAAGCCGTCGAGTGCAGCTGCGCATATTTTGCGCACTGAGCCGATGGTTTCCCCATCGTCATAGAACTTCGCGATGGCTTTGTCGAATCGCTTTAGCAAGGCGTCCAGCGTCCCGCCTTTCCTGCGTACAAGCATGGCCACGCTGTTGTGGCCGTCCGCGGCGGTGGCTGCGCACTCGATCGGGTAGACCGCCCCGAGGGTGATGTCGCCGCCGTCAGCAATCAGTGCTTCGATGTTCTTCATGCGCCGGCATTTTGCCGGGCTGCAGTAGGCATCCAACGATGCGGAAGCAGTTCATCGCTGCGGCTGTTCAGATGTGTCGGCAGTCGCGTGAGCACGTCTTTCAGGTAGGCCCACGGATCGTGGCCATGCAACTTGGCCGACTGCACCAGGCTCATCACGATCGCAGCCCGTTGACCCGCCAGTTCGCTGCCGACGAACAACCAGTGTCTGCGCCGGTTGAATCTTGACCCACCGGGGGTGCACCTGATCGTGGACAACTACGGCACCCACAAACACCCGCAAGTTCAGGCCTGGCTCGCCAGGCATCCGCGCTTTGTCATGCATTTCACCCCCACGAGCGCCTCGTGGCTGAACATGGTCGAGCGCTTCTTTCGGGACACCTCCGAAAACCGCATCCGGCGCGACAGCTTTGCCAGCGTCCCTGAGCTCGAACTTGCCATCGATCTCTACGTCCTGCATCACAAAGCCAACCCAAAACCCTTCATCTGGACGGCCACAGCAACGGACATCCTAACCAAAGTCACGAGGGCCAAGGCGGCGCTGGCGCGCACCTTCAAATAGGCATTGTTACTTAAGGCGCACTACACTAGTTCGCCTAGCGAGCAAATACAAAAACGATTGCTTCGCCGTCGCGATCGATCATTCACCCAAAGCATCATCATGTTCGCGGGGCGATGGCCGATGCCCGCACTTAGTGACGCCGCAGCCAATTGGGCCTTCCTGTCCCGATAACATCTTCACCACGTTTTTGAGCGATTTCACGAAACAGTTCAGTTGCAAAGTCGATGAAGAGTCGCACCCTTGGAATACGGCGCACGCTCGGCCGATAGAGCAAATTGACCGGCGGCGCCTCGGTCGACTCCCAGTCTTCCAGTGCCCTCACCAAAGAGCCGCAAGCCAACTCTGGCAGGTTCGCCCAATCCAGTATCCGAATGACGCCATGTCCCGCCAACGCTAGTTCGATCACCAGATCACGATGGGCATTGCTGGTGGTCAACCAACCGCGAATGTGCACGGACTCTTGTTCCGCACCTCTCGTGAAGGACCATGTATCCATCACCGAGCCGTCAACGGAGCGAATTGGCAAACACACGTGTCGTTCGAGGTCCCGTGGGCGACGGGGCCTGCCATGCTCGGCCCAGTAGGCCGGAGAGGCCACAACTAAAAAGCGCCCTGCTGCGATCTGATTCAGCACCATGTCCTCAGCTTGAGGCCATCCAAGAACCATCATGACATCGACGCCGATGATCTGTTCGTCAGTGACGCGTTGAAAATCGCGGATGTCGATCTCAATGTCCGGGTACCGTACATGAAAGTGGGGCAACGCAGCGGTCAGACAGCCGCGCGCAATGACATGTTGGACGCCGATCACCACGGTTCCTTTTGGCCGAAGTGTCGATTCGCGCAGCCGCTCGTCAGCCTGGTCCAGCTGCATCAGAGCCGGCCTGCATGCGTCTAGGTACCGGGTGCCTTCGGCAGTAAGCGTCAAGCCCCGCGACGTTCGATCAAACAACTTGGCACCCAGACTCTTCTCCAGAGAGTTGATCAGCTTCGCTATGGCTGTAACGCTGACCCCTAGCCGGCGGGCCGCTGAAGACAGACTCTTTTCAGCGGCGGCTGCTGCGAAATATTGCAATGCCCGCAACTTGTCCATGAAACTCCAAATCCGAGCTTGAACCAAAGGTTGCAACAGGGTGCGACCCAGAGAGTATTCCGGCGCCTCCCGTCCGTGCCTAGAGTTAAAGCACCTTCAATCATAGGGCAGGAGATTTGAATGAAACGCGAGAAAATGATGGTGCTTACGCTTGCATTCAGCTTGGCCCTCACGATCGGCTGGTCAGTCGCGGCCGAAGAACCACCGTGGCCTACGAAGCCGGTCCGCGTCATCGTGCCGGGTGGAGCGGGTGGGGTTATCGACATACGAACGCGATGGTTGGCAGTGCGTTTGGCGCCGCTGCTTGGTCAAAGCGTCATCGTCGAGAACAAACCCGGCGCCGGCGGAAACCTAGGCATGGAGTTGGGGGCCCATAGCTCCCCAGACGGCTACACCTTGACGATCATTCATATGGGCGTCATGACAGCCAACCCGCACTTGTACAGCCGGCTCGGCTACGACCCCCTCATCGACTTCACGCCAATCACTTACCTTGGGGTCGGCCCGCTGCTGCTGGCCGTTCATCCGGACGTGCCCGCAACTACAGTCGCCGAACTGGTGCGACTTGCAAAGGAGAGCCCCGGTAAGTTGAATTTCGGATCGCCCGGGATTGGGACACCGCCGCATCTGGCCGGTGAATTGTTCAAGCGTGTAGCGGCTATCGAAACGGTGCATGTGCCCTACAAAGGAGGTGGGCAGGCGGTATCAGACCTCATCGCGGGCCACATCAGCTATTCGATTGAAGGATTGACGGTGCAGCTGCCGCAGGTCCAGGCAGGCCACCTGCGTGCGCTGGCAGTTACCGGCCCGCACAGGGCCGCATCGTTGCCCGATGTCCCGACTATGGCTGAGGCCGGCCTGGCAGGCGCTGAGTTTCAGGGTTGGGTTGGCATTGCAGTCCCAGCGGCCACCCCGAAGACGATTGTCGCGCGACTGTATCGGGATATCGGCAGCATTCTTGCCACTCCTGAGGCCCATGCATGGTTTGGCGAGACCGGTGCCGAGGCCCGTGCCGATCCGCCCGATGTGTTTTTAGCCGCGATCCGCGCCGAGCACGCGAAGTGGGGCAAGGTCATTCGTGAAGCCGGCATCAAGATCGAATGAGGCAGCACAGTGTTGCAATAGGATTTCCAATGACAACGCACAAGTCGGCCGCTTTCGCCACAAGGCAAAACGTTGATGAGCGTGCGCGGCTGCTCTTGCTCATCAACGCGAACTGGACAACACAGGCGGTGTCGACGGCCATACAACTGGGCCTTCCCGAACTACTGCGCGAAGGGCCCCAGACCGCTGACACACTTGCGCAGGCCGCCCACTGCCATGGGCCCTCGCTAGCTCGACTGCTGCGAGCACTGACAAGCATCGACGTATTGACGGAATCAGCCAAGGGACGGTTTGCGCTCACGGAAGTCGGGGCGTTGCTGCGCGCCGATGTTCCTAACTCGCTCGCGGCGTGGGGCGAGTTTTGCGGCACTCGTTCCTGGAGCAGTTGGGGCCTCCTCGTGCAGAGCGTCCGTACGGGCGAAAGCGTTCGCAAGCAGATGAGTGGCATCGATGGCTTTCACCATTTGGACAATGATGCGCAAGGGGCATCGTTGTTCAATCGCGCAATGGTCGACTTGACCCAACCCGTCGCGCTTGCCGTCGCCAAACAAGTGGACTTTTACGGGATGCGCCTCATCGTCGACGTGGGTGGCGGCTACGGCGAGCTGATTGCATCGATTCTCTGCCAACACCCTTCCTTGCATGGGATCCTGTTCGATCTCTCACATGCGACGACCACCGTATCCGACCGGCTGACCGCTACCGGAGTAGAGGGCCGTTGCAAGCGGATCACCGGAAGTTTCTTTAACGCCATCCCAGATGGAGCGGATGCTTATCTTTTAAAGAGTGTTCTGCACGATTGGGATGACCATCAAGCTGTAAGAATTCTTGAAAATTGCCGCCGCGCAATGACACCGCACGCAAAGCTGTTTGTGATAGAGCGCATCGCGCCTCAGCATTTTTCCAATTCACCGCACGATCAGGATATCGCCCGGTCCGATCTCAACATGCTTGTGGGCACAGGCGGACATGAGCGGACGGAGAGTCAGTATATGCAACTCCTGAGAGCTGCGAAACTGAGACTTACGCACTCGCTGCAATTGAAGGGCCCGTATTGCGTAATTGAATGCGCCACAGTCTAGGGAAGACGATTTATTGACCAATCCCGGCACGCGTCGTGCACCCAAGAGAGAACCTTTTTTGTAAGGTGCGCGCATGATCTAAGGTAGCTGTGCCAGCGCCCAATACGCCGAGAAGAAGCGCAGTCGCCGCGAGCAGTTTCTGGCCGAGATGGAACGCGTCGTGCCCTGGGCCCGCTTGATTGCCGAGATCGAGCCGCGGTACCCCCCAGTGGAGGTTCTGTCGCAGTAAGACGCGACGAGTAAGCTGAAGCGCTGGGCAAGAACAAGATGAACGAAGCACTACGCAGGATTTTGAAGCGGCTGCACTACCCCATTGAGGTGATGCTGGTGTGCGTTCGCTGGTACGCGGCGTACCCGTTGAGCCTGCGACAGATCGAAGAGATGATGGCCGAGCGTGGGGTGGTGGTCGATCACACCACGATTCATCGGTGGTCGGTCAAGATGATGCCGGTTCTTGCCGCCGTCTTGAGGCGGCGCAAGCGCTCGGTCGGCACGAGCTGGCGAATGGATGAAACGTACATCAAGGTCAGCGGCGAGATGCTTCTTCAAGCGTGCCATCGGCCTGCACGGCGTGCCCGAGAAGATCACGATCGACAAGAGCGGCGCCAACACGGCGGCGATCCTCGGCATGCGCTCTGACAGCGGCGCGGACATCGAGATGCGTCAGTCGAAATACCTCAACAACCTCATCGAGCAAGACCATCGGGCGATCAAACGCATCGTGCGACCCATGCCCGGATTCAAGTCGTTTCGCTGCGCTCGCGCCCTCATCGCAGGCATCGAGACCATGCACATGATCAAGAAGGGCCAGCTCGATTCGCTCAAAGACAGAGCATCGTTCGCTGCTGACGAGTTCTACTCTCTGGCCTTTTGAGGCCAGCCACTCCAGCTCCCGTCTCAACCTCGCTCTGCTATTGCGACAGAACCCAATGTTGGCATCTGGGTCAAAAACGCGCCGGCGCCAAGAGTCCATATCGACATGCATCAGATCTGCACCTGGCGACCCAAATCAACAAGCCGCTCGGGCGGAATCCGCATAGAGTCGGTCACATGTGCCGAATTTCTCGCCATGGCCGCGAAGAGGTGCGTCATCCAGCGCGCAATCCCGTGGCTCCCCGGCTTCGGGACAATTTTCTCGACCCCGATGAAATAGGTCAGATCGTCTAGATCCACCGGGCATTCGCGCGCAGATATCTCGGCCAGTAGACTCGGCAAGTCAGGAGTCTCCATGAAGCCATAGGAAGCAATTACGAACCAACAGTTGGGCGCGATTTGCTCGAGGTGTGCGCGCCGATCGCCGGCGACCCAAGGAGACGATGTCGTCTGCACCGTGATGGCCACGACCTTCTGGGGAAGCGCCCGCGCGAGATGCACATACCATTGGATAATTGGTGGGATGCCCTCCCTTGCCCGTGTCAAAAACACGCCTGTACCGGGGACGCGCGCCACGTAAGTTCGCTCGAGCCCGGCGAAGAACTGCTGAGCCGGGACGCTGCTTCCCCCGGCAATGTCTGTGATCACGGAGATGCCCCGATGCCAGACGTACATGATTCCGTAGACCCCCGCAGCGAGCAGTAGTGGCACATAACCGCCCTGCAGAAGTTTGAGCAGATTGGATGCGAAGAACGATGCATCTACGATCATGAAGACGCCCGCGACGGCTGCGCTGGCGACCAGACTCCAGCCCCAGATTTCCCGCATGGCGATGAATAGCAAGACCGTCGTCAGGATCATCGTTGCGGACACGGCAATGCCATAGGCGCCCGCGAGGCTGTCTGATTTTCCGAAGGCGAGCGTCAAGCCGACCGTCACGATCATCAGTACCCAGTTCACCGTGCCGACGTAAATCTGCCCAAAACCTTCCGCAGATGTCTGGGATATTTTCATGCGCGGCATCCAACCGAGCTGGATGGCCTGGCGCGTCATCGAGAAGGCCCCCGTGATGATCGACTGGCTGGCGATGATCGTCGCTACGGTCGACAAGACGACTAGCGGGAGCAAAAGCGCCGGGGGACAAAGACGATAAAAGATATTGCCATCGGTTGACGCGCCCGAGAGAACGATCGCACCTTGCCCGGCGTAGTTCAACACCAAGCTCGGGAAGACGAGCGTCGACCATGCAAACTTGATCGGTCTGGCTCCGAAATGTCCCATGTCGGCATACAAAGCCTCAGCTCCGGTCACGCACAAAAATACGCCGCCCAAGACCATGAAACCAATGTATCCGCTGTGGAACAGGTAGCTCACCCCGTAATACGGATTCAACGCGTAGAGCACGGCCGGATGCTTTGCGATCCCCCAGATTCCGAGCGCAGCCATGGTCACGAACCAGACGGCCATGATGGGCCCAAAGGCCCGGCCGATTTTGGCGGTTCCGACGCCTTGAACGGCAAACAACGCCACCAAGATCCCGACCGTGACCGGCAGCACAAAGGGCTGCATCGTAGGCTCGACCAGCTTGAGACCTTCAATAGCCGAGAGCACCGAGATCGCGGGCGTGATGGCTCCGTCTCCATAAATGAGCGCGGCCCCAAAAAGTCCAACAGCGACAATCAGAGGGCGCTTTGCTCGCTTGACGGCCAGAAGTGCGAGCAACGCGAGGATGCCACCTTCGCCGTCGTTGTCGATGCGCATAGCGAAGCCGGCATATTTGAGGCTCGTTACGATGATGAGGGTCCAAACCAAAAGCGAAACCACGCCAAGAATCGTCTGCGACTGGTTCCCCCCGGTCATGTCGAGCACCGTCTTGAACGTGTACAGCGGGCTCGTGCCGATGTCGCCAAAGACAACGCCCAGAGCCCCAACCGCACCTGTGGCAGTTGCTAATTCCTTCGGGCGGCTTCCTTGAATCAAAGAATTCATATTTGCAAGTTCGTCAGTTTTTTTGAAATCATCGGCTCGCCGCGAAAGGTTCAACGGATAGAGGCAACGCAATGTGACATTTGGTGGCGCGGAAGTCTGTCAGAGGAAGGCTTCCTCCAGCGGTCTGTGCCCTTGCCGACAAGAATCGGGCTTCCTTTGCGTTAGCGGACATCAGCCAGCCAGGCTAGGCGAAGAGTTGCGACTGGGAAGGCTTGATCGTGATGCTGGCGACCAAAGGAATGCGCTTCCCGCTGAACGTCATCCTCGTGTGCAATCCCCTGTACGAAGCCGGTCAGTTGAGCTGCCGACTTCTTGAGGGGTAGACGCTGAGCGGCACAACAGCGGAGTGCCCGGTGTTCTTGGCGTTCGCTGGGAGCTGTTCATGGCGCTGTAGAAAGAACAGAAAAGCGCCGTGCTTCAGGCGCCTGCTTTCAATGGCATGACAATCTCTTTGTAATGCTCGCCATGCCTTCAAGGACGTCCGTACAGTTCGGTTGTGCCCGTTCTCTCGTCAGCCAATTGCGGCTCCATCGCGCGAGGCGATCTGCTTCGAAGCGGAGCTTGTGGTCACGCGCACGGCAACCGTAAAACAAAAACGAGCGCTCGAATCGCGGACAAGAAGTTTCCAGAAGCGGCGCTGTGAATCGCCTCGCCCTTTTTTGCCGTCGTCGATATGTGCTTATGTGCATGTAATTGGGCGTGAGGGCAATCCGGATGGTCAACGCATGCGTCTGCAAAGCGTTGGAAGCGGACCACGTATCTCGTGACCCGGAATTCCCATGAAAAAGTCCCTCGTTTTTGCTGCTCTGAGCATCGTCGTAGCCGGCTCCGTCTTTGCCCAAGCGCCTGCTGCTGGCGCCCCCCCGGCCGCAACGCCAACCTCGGCCGCGACCACTGCACCAAAGGCCCTGACCGCCGCTCCGGCTACGGCCGCACCGGTTGCAGTACCGACCACGAAAAAGGGCAAGCCTGACCTCGCGCTCGTTACCCAGGCGCCAGGCGGCGGTGCCGACAAGGTGTGGGCAAACGAGAAGAACAAGGTCTATCACTGCCCGAGCGACAATTATTACGGCAAGACCAAGCACGGCAAGTATTTAACCGAAGCGGATGCCAAGACCCAGGGCTTTCACGGCCCGCATGGCAAGGCCTGCAGCTAAGCAGCTGCCAGTGACTTCATACCCATTTGTGGGCTGGCGGCTTTGCAACGGGCCGTCGTTTAAGCGCTGCACGACTTTGCAAATATAGATGCGAGCAAGCACCCGCAACCTTGACACACCTCGACGCGAGGACGGCCTGAAAGTTCGGTCAGAACCCGCGACCGAGCTACCGTTCGACTATTGACCGGTAGAGCCGGGCTGAGACTTCAGCCGACTGCGAGGCGGCAAGCGTGGGCGCGATGTGTGGCAGCGCGTCGGCTTACGCCACGGGCAGGGCGGGCAGGGCCTTTCCCCGAGCCCATTCGGCGGGCGGCAACTTTGCGCCGAGAGCACCGAACCGCGCAAGCGCGGGCGATGCCCAAAGGCCGGGAGTTTGTGCGGGCGTGACCATCTGCGGTCTCCTCAATGCATGGAATAACGAAAACGCCCTTGAAGGCGCCTGCGGGGGCGACCGTCCCACTACCGAATCCCCGCAGAATGCCAGTCCAATGAACGCACAAACGTTGCCCGCCGGCCTGCCTGCGCTGACCATGGAACACGCTCGACGGTTCGAACGCAACAGCCGCGACGCCTCGCGAGTCGGCTTTTTCACGAAGCTGGTGCGCTTTGCGTTCGCGCCTGTCGAGTTCATGAGCAACGTTATCGACGGGCAAACTCGGCGCATACGTGGCCAAGTCGTATGGTTCAACGGTCTGCGCGCATCCATTGAGGACGGCGCAAAGCTACTTAAAAGCGAAGGCGTCACCGTCGCCGTAAAGCTCGACAAGATGGCCGACCTGCAGACCAGCATCTCGACCACGCACATGACACTCGCAGAGATTCAACTGAGCGTCGCGAAACCTAGCCCGCAGTCGCGAATCAATCTGAGCCTGCACGGCCTTGTCGCCGCGCTGCTCGAGGTTTTCAACGCCGTGGAGGGTGCGCGCTGGGCCGTGATGGAACGCGAGGCCGATCACGATATCGCCGCCGGCCGCGTCAGCCTTTCATTTGCTGACGCCGACGACGCTATTGCTTTCCTGCGCATGAGCGCGTACTTGGGATGGCCGAGCATCTAGTCCGTCAACTTCACCAGCCGATTCATTCGGGATCAAAAAGGCCTCGACGTCGTGCAGCGTGCCTCCCTTGCCGATTGTTTCCAGGACCTGCTGGCCGACCCACTCTCGGCTGCGCGCCGCTTGTACCTGCTGAACCCAAAGCGCGCCGATGTCTATTCCGTCGACCTGTTCACCAAGACCACGACGCACAAAGTGACCCTGACCATACCGGACGGCGCCGCCACGTTCCGGCGCGTCGACGAGCACCCATGACTAACACCACGATCAAAACCAAAGGCGTTCGCGCCATAGTTACTGGCATCGGGTTCGAAGGGCGTGCCGATCGCATCCGTCGACACTGCCGAGAGGGCATGCCGCTGCAACTGCGTAGGGAGCCGAACAACGTGCACGACAAAGACGCCATTACGGTCTACATGCAATGCAGCCGGCTTTTCGGCTTGCTGAAGTCGTGGGAGTCAATCGGCTACATCAAAGCCGCGCGCGCCGATGGTCTCGCGCCGAAGCTCGACAGCGGGAGCTACACCGTGACATCGGCGACCGTCGTCAGCTTTTACACCCCTGTCGGCAGGGATCACCCGCGCGTGTCTGTGCAAATCGAGTTCGCGGTGCGGACTTAGATGCTGACGAGGGCAAGACGTCAGTCTGTCACCAGACTGTCACCGCGCATGAAAAAGAGAAAGGGTCTGCTACAGAATATGTAGCAGACCCCTCAATGCCGGCGCAGGTTATGAATGGTAGGCCGTGATGGGCTTGAACCATCGACCAACGGATTATGAGTCCGCTGCTCTAACCAACTGAGCTAACGGCCCACGCGCCGCCGATTCTAGTGGGGCGCCTACTTCCGATGGCTCAGCGCGTTGGTCACCAGCCTCGAAGTGATATCGACGATCTGAATCATTCGCTCGTAGGGCATGCGAGTGGGGCCAATGACACCCAGCGTGCCGACGACCTTGCCGTCGACTTCGTAGTTCGCACTGACGATCGACAAATCGTCGAACGGCACGACCTGACTTTCCCCACCGATGAAGATCCGAACGCCGTCGGCCTTGCTCGACACGTCCAGCAAGCGCATCAATTGCGCCTTTTGCTCGAACAGTTCGAAGGCCCGGCGCAGCTGGCCCATGTCGCTCGAAAAATCAGAGACGGCGAGCAGATTGCGTTCGCCCGAGATCACGACTTCGTCTTGCGCTTCCGTCATCACCTCGGAGCTCGCCTGAACGGCCGCCTGCATCAGCAACACGATTTCGCCACGGAGTTTTTCGACTTCGGATTGCAGTCGATCGCGCACCTGTTCGATCGTCAACCCGGCGTAGTTGGCGTTGATGTAGTTCGACGCCTCCACCAACTGCGACTGCGTGTAATCCGCCTCCGGGAAGATCACCCGGTTCTGCACATCGCCGTCGGGCGACACGATGATGACCAGCAGTCGGCGGTCCGACAGTCGCAAAAATTCGATCTGCTTGAACACCGAAGCGCGCCGCGGCGCCATGACGACGCCAACGAACTGCGACAGGTTCGACAACAGGTTGGCCGCGTTCGCGATTACCTTCTGCGGCTGGTCTGGCGCCAACGTGGCAGCGCTGAACTGGTCGCGTTGCGCGGTCAGCATCGTGTCGACGAAAAGGCGATAGCCGCGCGCGGTCGGGATGCGCCCGGCAGACGTGTGCGGGCTCGCAATCAGGCCCAGATTCTCGAGGTCGGACATCACGTTGCGGATAGTCGCCGCAGACAGTTCGAGCCCCGAAGCGCGAGACAGCGTGCGCGATCCCACCGGCTGTCCTTCAGCGATGTAACGCTCAACAAGAGTCTTGAGCAGCAACTTGGCGCGATCGTCCAGCATCAATGAATTTTAGTGTTGTAATTTGTGAATGACCTCCCGCTTTCGACGCGTTGCGCTGATTGGCAAGTACCAAGCCTCGGGCGCGCGCGCTCAGGCCGGGGCGCAAGACGGCGTGATGGAAGACATCGGCGCATTCCTCGAATCGCACGGTTGCGAGGTCGTTGTCGAGCAGTCGACCGATGAGCATCCGGAGATCAGCCGCTATGCGGCCTTGAGCGTCGGAGAAATCGGCCGAACCTGCGATCTTGGCTTGGTGGTGGGGGGTGACGGAACGATGCTGGGCATCGGCCGCCAGCTCGCTTGCTACGGCGTGCCATTGGTCGGCATTAACCGCGGACGACTCGGATTCATCACCGACATCCGGCTGGAAGACTACAAGGCGACGCTGGTGCCAATGTTGGCCGGCGACTATGAAGAAGACCATCGCAGCCTGATGCACGCGCGCGTGCTGCGCGAGGGCAACGTCGTGTTCGACGCGCTTGCAATGAACGACGTGGTGGTCAACCGTGGCGCGACATCCGGCATGGTCGAACTGCGTGTCACGGTCGGTCGACACATCGTCGCCGTGCAGCGCGCGGACGGGTTGATCATTGCCTCGCCGACCGGCTCGACCGCCTATGCCTTGTCCGCCGGCGGCCCTTTGATGCACCCGGCCATTCCAGGCTGGGTCATGGTCCCGATCGCGCCGCACACATTGTCGAACCGCCCGATCCTGCTGCCGGACGCCGACGAGATATCGATCGAATTGGTGTCGGGTCGCGACGCCAGCGCGAACTTCGACATGCAGTCGCTCGCCACGCTAATGCTCGGTGACACAGTTGTGGTTCGCCGGTCGGATCATCGCGTGCGCTTTCTGCATCCGAAGGGGTGGAGTTACTTTGACACGCTGCGCAAGAAATTGCACTGGAACGAAGGAGGTTCCTGAGGTGGCTCTGCGACGTATTGCGCTGCGCGATTTTGTGATCGTGCATGCGCTCGAACTGGATTTTTCGACCGGCTTCTCGGTATTGACCGGTGAGACGGGCGCCGGCAAGTCGATCCTGATCGACGCACTTCAACTGGCATTGGGGAGCCGGGCCGACGCCGGTTCAGTGCGCGAAGGCGCCGAGCGGCTCGACGTGAGCGTGGAGTTCGACGCTGCACCAGCGTTGGCGTCGTGGCTCGACGAAGGTGGCTTCGAAGCCAACGAGGCTTTACTGCTGCGCCGAACGGTCGACCTGCAAGGACGCAGCCGTGGCTGGATCAACGGCGCCCCGGCCACCGCCGCGCAATTGCGCACCGTGGGCGACCTGCTGCTCGATATTCATGGCCAGCACGCTTGGCAGAGTCTGACCCGGCCCGACGCGGTTAGGCGTCTGCTCGATGCGTATGCCGACGTGAACACGAGCGCGCTGGAGGCGAGCTGGCACGGCTGGCGCCAGGCGCTGACCGCGCTGGATGTCGCGCGCTCAGCACAAGATTCCTTGCAGCGAGAACGCGAGCGCCTGCAGTGGCAACTCGGCGAAGTCAGCAAGCTCGCGCCCGTCGAAGGCGAATGGCAAGAGCTGTCGGCCAATCACAGTCGCATCTCCAATGCACAGGCGCTGATCGAGGCTGCCGAAGGTGCCATCGCGGCGCTGGAGGACGACGACGCCGGCGCGCTGTCCGCCCTCGCCCGTGCCGTCGCCCTGCTGCAGGACGCCGAGCATATGGAGGCGGAGTTCAAGGCCCTCGGCGAAGTGCTGGCGTCCAGCGTTGCGCAAGCTGCGGACGCTGCGCATTCGCTGCACGGCTACCTTCGGCATACCGACACCGATCCGCAGCGCCTGGCCGAACTCGATTCGCGCATGGGTCTCTGGATGTCGCTGGCACGGCGCTACAAGCGGCCGCCGGCAGAGCTGCCCGCGCTGCTCACGGGGTGGCAATTGGAATTGAAGGCGCTGGATGCGCAAGGCGACCTCGATGCACTCGATCGCGCCGAGCAAGCCGCCAAGCAAGGCTACCTACGCGAGGCAAAGGCGCTCAGCAAAGCGCGCAAGCAAGCGGCGCCGCGCCTCTCCGAATCCGTCACCAGAGCGATGCAGGGTCTCGGCATGCAAGGCGGTCGCTTCGAAGTCGAACTGCAGCCCCTCGATCAACCCGGCCGTGCCGGCCTCGAAGAAGTGATCTTTCTCGTCGCCGGTCATCCCGGCAGCACGCCCCGGCCGATCGGCAAGGTCGCCTCGGGCGGTGAGCTGTCGCGCATCGCGCTCGCCATCGCTGTGACGACAAGCGAACTCGGCGCCGCACAAACGCTGATCTTCGACGAGGTCGATGCCGGCGTCGGTGGTGCCGTGGCCGAAACGGTGGGACGTTTGATGGCGCAACTCGGCCGCAGTCGGCAGGTTCTGGCGGTCACGCACCTGCCGCAAGTGGCGGCCTGTGCCGACCATCATCTTCTGGTCGCCAAACGGCAGACCCGCAGCGGCAAGGGAGCGGCAGCGCGCACCGAAAGCACTGTCGCGCCACTCGATGCCGATGGCCGCACGCAGGAAGTCGCCCGAATGCTCGGCGGCGAGCGAGTTTCGCAAACCTCTCTTGCCCATGCCCGCGAGATGCTCGAAAAGCAGGCGCCGGCGACTGCGCCATGAGCCTCGACATCGTGCTCATCACCGGTATGTCCGGGTCCGGCAAGTCGGTCGCGTTGCATGCGCTGGAAGACGCCGGCTACTACTGCGTCGACAATCTTCCGCCGGAGTTGCTCACTGCCTTCGTCGCATTGCAAAAGCAGCAGAACGCGAGCCACGTTGCGATTGCCATGGACGTGCGCAGCGGCGTGTCGTTGCCGCTCGTGCCGCAGCAGCTCGACAGCTTGCGACGCGAAGGCGTGGTGCTGCGATCGCTGTTTCTGGATTCGACGACCGATGCACTGGTGCACCGTTATTCCGAGACACGGCGCCGCCATCCGCTCTCACGCCAAGACCCTCTGACCGACCTGCCCGAGCAACAACGCGCACTGGTGCAGTCGATCGAGCTGGAGCGCGAACTGCTGGCCGATCTGCGCGACGGTGCCGACGTCATTGACACCAGCATCATCCGGCCAGCGCAGTTGCAGAGCTACATCAAGGCGTTGATCGCGGCGCCGCAAAGCGCATTGACGCTGGTCTTTCAATCGTTCGCTTTCAAGCGCGGTGTGCCGCTCGATGCGGACTTCGTATTCGACGTGCGCATGCTTCCCAACCCGCACTACGTGCCTGCCTTGCGCGCGCTCACGGGACGCGATGTGCAGGTGATCGACTGGCTGCGTTCGCATGACGACGTCGCGCGCATGTACGGCGACATCGAGCAGTTCCTGGGCCGCTGGCTGGATGCGCTGGCGCACGACCATCGCAGCTACGTGACGGTGGCGATCGGTTGCACCGGCGGCCAGCACCGCTCGGTCTTTCTGGTCGAGCAATTGGCACGAGGATTCGGCGATCGGTGGGCCGCGCTCAAGCGGCATCGCGAACTCGACGCGACCTGAGGTGGGCTTCCGACGGCCCCGGCGTGGGTCCGGTCAACCGCCAGCAACCAGCAATTTGCGCACCGGTGCGGGCAGCCCGAGTTCGGTCCATTCGTGCGCATCGAACCAGCGCCCGTGGTCAGACAAGGCGAGCGCGCCCATCCATTCGACCTTGACCGGATGCAGATGCAGATCCTTGTGCGTCAACACGTGAACGAACGGCACTTCGTCTTGCACCGTATTGCACGACGACGGCAAAGCCTCGAGAAGTGCCGCTCGACTTTCGAAGACCGGCAGCGAATACAGGCCCGCCCAGATGCCGCGCGCCGGTCTCTTCTCGAGCCAGGCGCGTCCCTTCGAATCACGTGCGCGAAGCATCCACAGTGACTCCGAGCTACGTCGAAGTTTGCGCAGCTTGACCGGATAGCGCTCCGGTGCGCCTTCGCGCAACGCAGCGCAGGCATCGCTTACCGGGCATAGCAAACAGGTGGGTTTCCGTGGGAGGCAAATCGTCGCGCCCAAGTCCATCAAGCCTTGCGTGTAACGCGTAATCTCCGCCGGCTCATCGGCGGGCGGAAGCAAGGTCGTCGCATCGTTCCAAAGCGCGCGTTCGTTGGCCGCCACTGACAAGTCGTCGCCAAACGCCAGCATGCGCGTCAGCACACGTTTGACGTTGCCGTCGAGGATGGCCACGCGTTCGCCAAAGCAGAAAGCCGCGATTGCTGCGGCGGTCGATCGGCCGATGCCGGGCAGTGTCTGCAACTGCGCAGCCGTGTGTGGAAACGCGCCGCTGAAACGCTCGACCACTTCTTGCGCACACCGGTGCATGTTGCGCGCGCGGCTGTAGTAGCCGAGGCCGCTCCACAGGCCGAACACCTCGTCCTCGGTCGCTGCAGCGAGCGTTAAGACCGTTGGAAACTTTTCTAAAAAGCGCGGGAAGTAGCCGAGTACCGTGACGACCTGCGTCTGCTGCAGCATGACTTCCGACAGCCAGACTCGATACGGATCGCGCGTGTTCTGCCAAGGTAAGTGGCTACGGCCATGGGTTGCCTGCCAGCCCGCAATGCGCGCGGCAAAGGTCGGCGCCAGCCGCTGGGCGGCCGACGCGGTCGGTTCAGACTGCACTCAGTTCGCTGCGGACTGAAAAAGCGGTGGGTGCTTCGTTACTGGTGAGCATGGAGGTAAGTTCGCGCAGGCGCTTCTGCAGTTCGCCCAGCCCACTCTCTTGCACAGCCAGTTCGGTGAGCCGCTCTTCCAGGCTGCCGGCTGCATGCTGGATGCGCTCGACCGCTTCGATTCGCTTGCCGAAGTTGCGGCGACGTTCTTTCAGTTGCGCATCGAGTTGGGCGCCAGCTCCCTTGCTCCAGCGCTCGACCTCGGTCATTGCCGCTTCGTTGACCACCCGCAGGCGGCTGGCCAGTGCGCGCACGAGTTTGTCGCAGAAGTCGGGCTGCGCCAGTTTGATCAAGTTGCCGACGCCGAGGTACTGCGTGTGGCTGACTTCGATCTGCGTCAGCTGACGTTCGAATCCGACCAAGTCAGGCTCGGCCGGCGCCTGCAATGTGAAGCCGTGCTCTGCGTTCAGCTGTCGAAAGGTCGCATGCAACATGGCCTGAATTTCGGCCGTGGTGGCCTGCACTTCACGCAGGTTGTTGCGCAGCGCATCGAAGGTTTCCGCGTAGATCTTGCGGACGTTGAACTTGATGCCGGGCCGTTTCAACGCCGCGGCAAGCCGGCCCATGTCGGCCTTGAGCGCCGTGCTGCCCAGCACCGCATACACCTCGCGCAGCAGCTTTCCCTGGACCGAGCGCAAAGCAAGAATTCGCGTGTTGCTGCCTTCGAACTCGGTTTGCTCCTGTTCGATGCGCGTGCGCATGTGGCGGATGACCGAGACGTTTTTGCCGCGAAGGCCTTGCAGTTCGAGCGCTTGCTCAGATAGGTCGCGCTGGCGCACGGTCAGGATCCGCGCCGCTTCGGCCCTGAGCGCCGCAATGCCCGAATCGACAGCGAGTCGCAGCATCGTTTCGCGTTTTCCCAGCAAACCTTCGCCCAGCACCGATTCGAGCGCCGGCAAGCGGCTCGCCTGCAACAACGGTGGGTCGCGGCGGATCTTGGCTTGCAGGCCCTTTTGCGCAGATACCGGCAGCACGCGCGCGAGTGGAACGCCCAGCAACTCTGCGGCACCGACGCGCTGGCGTTCGATTTGCGCATCGATCTGTGCGGGCGTGCTCAGCGTGTCCCACATCGTGTCGATTTTGTTCAGCACGACGATGCGCGTCTCGCCGGCGTCGCCTTCGGTAATAAGGTGTTCGCGCCAGATTGCCAAATCGGAGCGCGTCACGCCGGTGTCGGCGCCCAGAATGAAGACGACCGCATGCGCCTGCGGAATCAGGCTGACGGTGAGTTCGGGCTCTGCACCGATCGCATTGAGACCCGGCGTGTCGAGAATAACCAAACCCTGCTCCAGCAAGGGATGCGGCATGTTCAGCAGCGCATGCCGCCAGCGCGGGATTTCGACGCGGCCGCCGGAGTCGCGCACCGGGTTGTCGTCCGGCGTATCGTCGCTCCAGAAGCCCAGCGCCTTGGCTTCGTCAATAGGAACCCAACGCACCTCGGCGACCTTGTTCATCACGCCGCCGAGCTGCTCCGCGTCGTCGACATCGATTGGAATGTCGGTCCAACGCTGGGGCTCGTCGCGCCAATGCGCCAAAGAATAGGCTTCGAGCCGCGTTTCAATGGGCAGCAGGCGCAGGCTCGGCAGCTGGCCGGCCGTGTAGCCGAGTTCCGTCGGGCACATCGTCGTGCGCCCGGCGCTGGCCGGCATAATCCGCCGCCCATAGCCGGCAAAGAATATCGCGTTGATGAGCTCTGATTTGCCGCGCGAGAACTCGGCAACGAAAGCCACCATCACTTTGCTGGTCCGCATCTGCGATTCGAGTTCGCGCAGTCGCTCGGCCACGGCCTGGTCGAGCAACTCGTTCTCGTCTAGCCAACCCGCAAGCCATTTCAGGCGGTGCGCGAAATTGCGTCGCCAAGCGCCATGCTGGTCGAATTGCTGGTTGAAGGAGCGGCTCAATTGGAATATGTAAGTGGGCTTACAAAATATAGCATCCACAGCCCAAGCGGCGGGGTCAATACCCAGACTGTTTTAGTACTTTTGACAGTTGTTGCAGAAAAATGTCGAGCGCTGCCCTTGCTTGATTTGTCGGATTTGCGTTCCGCAAACTCGGCACGGCTCGCCTGCGCGCCCATAAACCGTGGCTTCGAGCTGAAAGTAACCGGATTGCCCATCGATATTCGAAAAGTCACGCAGCGTGCTGCCACCGCGCTGCACCGCCCGCGCCAGGATCTCTCGGATGGCGGCGTGCAGGCGCAAGGCCCGCGGGCGACTGATCCGTGTTGCAGACACCGTCGGCCGGATTTCCGCCATGAACAACGCCTCGGACGCGTAGATATTTCCGACCCCCACCACCACGTTGCCGGCGAGCAGCACTTGCTTGATTGCGGCTTTGCGGCGGCGCAGGCCGGCATGGAAAGTTTCGAAATCGAAGGCATCGCCCAGTGGCTCCATGCCGAGCCCTCCCAGCAACTTGACCGCTAGCGGCGCCCCCTCGTCTTCGACATACACGACGGAACCAAAGCGCCGCGGGTCGTTCATGCGCAACGTGCCCTTGTCGGTCATCAAATCAAAATGATCGTGCGGACCGGCTGGCGGTAGCCCTGATGTGAAGCGCAAGCTGCCGGACATGCCGAGATGCAATAGCAAGAGCCCCCGGTCCATGTCGACCAGAAGATATTTGCCTCGCCGGCGCACCGCCGTAACAGTTCGCCCGACCAAGGCCGCGGGCGCTACCGATAGCGCCCAGCGGAGCGGCTTTCCGACCTGCACGGCCGAAATGCGCGCGCCCGCGATCCGATCGGCAAATCCGAGCCTTGTGACTTCAACTTCGGGTAATTCGGGCATGCAGAGCCAAGCAATCGATAAACACTGACACGAATTCGGGCAGGCTCCTAAGCCCTCGCTCAACGTGACGCAAAAGCCTTGGATTATTATGGTTCGATGACCTTACCGCCCCGCCGACTCCGCCTTGCGGCGGCCGCGCTTCCCATGTTTCTGGCAGTGACCGCCTACGCCCAGCCCGCAACGCCCCCCGCCGCGGCGCCGACCAGTCCGGCGCCGATCATTGAACCTGCCAAATCTCCTGTGACGACGCCTGCGGCAACGGCAGCGCCGCCCGCAGTGGAAGACACCTCGCCCCCCGATCAGTCAGCGCTGACTGCGCAGCTGTTCTATGAAGTGCTGCTCGGCGAACTGACCGCACGCTCAGGCGAGCCAGGCGATGGCTACGCGTTGATGCTCGACGCGGGTCGCAAGACAGGCGACGGCAAGCTCTTTCAACGTGCGGTCGAAATCGCGCTGCAGTCGCGCTCCGGCGATGCAGCGCTCGCTGCGACGCGCGCCTGGAAAGTGGCGGTACCGACGTCTCGCGAAGCTCGTCGCTTCGAACTGCAGATCCTGATCGCGTTGAATCGCATTGGCGAAACCGTGGAGCCGCTGCGAATCGAACTGGCCGCGACGCCGCTGCCCGAACACCCGTTTTTGATGGCGATGATCGCGCGCAACTACGCACGCGCAACCGACAAAAAGGTCGCCGCAGAGGTGGTCGAAAAGGCGCTCGCCGACGACCTTAAAAATCCCGCGACGGCTGGTCTGGCCTGGACCACAGTTGGCCGATTGCGCCAGTTAGCTGGCGATAATTCGGGGGCGCTCGACGCAGCGATCAAAGGCCAGGAGGCCGATCCCTCATCTGATGGCCCGCCTGTGCTGGCGCTGGAGTTGATAGACCCAGCACAGCCCTTGGCCGAGCCCATCGTCAAGCGCTATCTGGCAAGCCCGAAAGCCGTGCTCGAAGTTCGCATGGCTTACGCGCGCGTGCTGACGGAGGGCCGCCGCTATACCGAAGCCACTGCCGAACTGGCGAGCCTCACGTCAGCACGCCCCGACATGCCCGACCCATGGCTGCTGCTCGGCTCGCTTCAGTCGCAAGCGCGGCAAGACTCGGCCGCCGAAACCTCGTTGAAGCGCTACATCGAACTCTCGAACGGCCAGCGCGATGCCGACGAACGCAAGCGCGGTGAAACGCAGGCGTATTTGATGCTGGCGCAGTTGGCGGAGCGCCGCAAGGACTTCACGGGAGCCGAGCGTTGGCTCACGAAGATCGACAGCACCGACGACATGGTGTCTGCGCAAAGCCGCCGCGCCGGGCTACTGGCGCGCCAAGGCAAGCTGGCGCAGGCACGGGAAATCATTCGCGCACTGCCCGAGGGCACCCCCGAGGACAAAAAGCAGAAGTTCATGGCCGAGGTGCAGTTGCTGCGTGACGGCAAGCAGTACCAAGCGGCTTACGACATGCTGGCCAAGGCCAGCGCCGACGAGCCGGAAAACAGCGACCTCATCTACGACCAGGCGATGGTCGCCGAGAAGCTCAACCGCCTTGACGACATGGAGCGCCTGCTGCGTCGGCTGATCGTGCTGAAGCCGGAAAACCAGAACGCCTACAACGCCTTGGGCTACTCGTTTGCGGATCGCAAGGTCCGACTCGATGAGGCGCGCACGCTGATCCAGAAAGCGGTGCAACTCGCACCCGAAGATCCTTTCATTGCCGACAGCCTCGGCTGGGTTGAATTCCGGCTGGGCAACACGGCCGAGGCCACCCGCATCCTTCAAGCGGCCTACAAGCAGCGCCCTGATCCGGAAATTGGCGCCCACTACGGCGAAGTGCTCTGGCATGCAGGCGACAAAGAGCGCGCTGTCTCAATTTGGAAAGAGGCGGCATTGGCGGATGCCGAAAACGAAACCTTGCAGGAAACGCTCAAGCGCCTGCGCGTCAAGTTGTGATCGGTGCCGCGGCCCAGCCGTCGCGTCGATTTGCGCTGACGCTGGGTGGCGTTGCGATGTTGGTGATGTCGGGCTGCGCCACGGTGAAGAATCCGTCGAACGGCTCCGATGCGCAGGCATGGACGGGCCGCATGTCCCTCAGGATCGAAAGTGAACCGGAGCAGACCTTTTCCGCCCTTTTCGAGCTGCGCGGCACTGCCGAAACCGGCGAGCTGACGTTGACCAGCCCGATCGGGAGCACGCTGGCAGCGTTGCGTTGGGCGCCCGGCGAGGCGGTGTTGAACGACGGAAGCCGAACACGCCGGTTCGATTCGGTCGACCAGTTGATCCAGGCTGCCACTGGTGCAGCCATTCCTGTCGGCGCGCTGTTCGGCTGGCTCGTCGGCCAGGATGCGCAGGTGTCCGGCTGGAGGGCCGAACTGGGGGAGTTGGCGCAAGGGCGACTGCAAGCGCGCCGCGAAGCGCCCTTGCCGCGCGCCGATCTGCGCGTCGTTTTCGAACGGGCATGAAGGCGCTCTACGATCTCCCGGCGCCCGCCAAGCTGAACCTGTTTCTCCACATCACGGGGCGACGAGCCGACGGCTATCACCTGCTTCAATCGGTCTTCATGATGATCGACTGGTGCGACACGCTTCACGTTGAATTGCGCAGCGATGGGGGCCTCAGCCGCGAAGACCTCACCACGCAGCTACCCGCCGAGGACCTAATACTGCGCGCGGCGCGTGCCTTGCAGCGATTCGCATCGCCCGGACAGGGTGCGCACATCGGCGTAGCGAAGGATGTCCCTGCGGAGGCCGGCATGGGCGGTGGCTCTTCTGACGCGGCCACCTGTTTGCTGGCACTGAACCGGCTCTGGAAACTGCATTTGCCTTTGGCACGGCTCGAAGAAATCGGGCTGGCGTTGGGCGCAGACGTGCCGTTCTTCTTGCGCGGGCGCAACGCTTGGGTCGAGGGCATCGGTGACCAAATTACTGCGATCGACGTGCCCGCAGCCCGGTTCGCCGTCGCAAAGCCGGCCGAGGGACTCGAAACCCGTCTCATTTTTGAAGCGTCGGACCTGAACCGCGCTACGCCCGCTGCTATAATCTCGGGCTTTGCTGCAGATAGCGCGGCCTCAGGTTCCAACTCCGGTAAATCGGGTTTTGCCTTTGGTCACAACGACCTGCAGCCGGTTGCACAAAGGCTTTGCCCGGCGGTTTCCGATGCCATCGACTGGCTCGGAGCTCAAGGACTTTCGGCCCGAATGACCGGCTCCGGAAGTGCGGTTTTTGCGGCAATGCCGCACGATGTTGAACTGGCAGATGCCCCTGAGGGCTGGCGAGTTCGCAAGTGCAGCAATCTGGCGGTTCATCCTCTTGTCGGGTGGGCCGCTGATTAGTCAGGATTTTCGGTAGGCGTCCGCTCCAAAAGAGCTGGTCGTCCACCCGTGTAGGGGCGTCGCCAAGCTGGTTAAGGCACTGGATTTTGATTCCAGCATTCGAAGGTTCGACTCCTTCCGCCCCTGCCAAACGTTTTGAACTTGCAGCCGTCGGGCTGCAAGACCCTGGACCTAGCGGCTCGACCGGGCCATTTCGCATTGCCGGATGCATTCTGCCGAGACCCTCATGCAGGTTCATCATCCTGATTTCATGGTTTTCACCGGCAACGCCAATCCTGGCCTTGCGGCGGAAATCGCGCAGCACCTCGGCACCACCTTGGGCGCGGCCCGGGTCGGCCGCTTTTCCGATGGTGAAGTCACGGTCGAGATCAATCAGAACGTCCGGGCGCGCGATGTCTTCGTGGTGCAGTCCACCTGCGCACCGACCAACGAGAACCTGATGGAACTGCTGATCATGGTCGACGCGCTCAAGCGTGCTTCGGCCGACCGGATCAGTGCTGTCATTCCCTATTTCGGCTATGCCCGGCAAGACCGTCGCCCGCGCTCGAGTCGCGTGCCCATCTCGGCGAAGGTCGTTGCCAATCTGCTTGAAACCGTCGGTGTCGAGCGTGTGCTCACGATGGACCTTCACGCCGACCAGATTCAAGGCTTCTTCGACATTCCGGTCGACAACATCTACGCGTCACCGGTCTTGCTCGGCGACTTGCGCTTGAAGAACTACGAAGACCTGATCGTCGTGTCCCCTGATGTCGGTGGCGTGGTCCGCGCCCGTGCACTGGCAAAGCAATTGAACACCGATCTGGCCATCATCGACAAGCGTCGCCCGAAGGCGAACGTGAGCGAAGTGATGAACGTCATCGGCGAAATCGATGGCCGCAATTGCGTGATCATGGACGACATGATCGACACCGCCGGCACGCTGGTGAAGGCGGCCGAGGTCTTGAAGGAACGTGGCGCAAAGAGCGTCTATGCGTATTGCACGCACCCGATTTTTTCGGGTCCTGCGATCGAGCGCATCGCCCAGGGCTCGGCACTGGACGAAGTGGTCGTGACCAACACGATTCCCCTTTCCGAAAACGCGCTGGCGTGCGGAAAGATTCGCCAACTCTCCGTGGCACCGCTGATTGCCGAGACGATCCAGCGCATTGCCAAAGGTGAGTCGGTCATGAGTTTGTTCTCGGATCAAGACAACTTGTTCTGAGCAAAAAGCCGGCTTCTCTTTCAGGGAAGCCATTTTGAAACCGGCGCCGCACTGGTCGCGGTCGGCGCTTAAGAAGCGAAACGGCAATTGCGCCATCGCTCCAAGGAGTTAACTATGAAATTCGTCGCTTTTGAGCGCGCCAAGCAGGGCACGGGTGCGAGCCGCCGTCTCCGCATTTCGGGCAAGACGCCCGGTATCGTCTACGGTGGTGAAGGCCAGCCGATGCTGATCGAACTCGATCACAACGCGCTGTGGCATGCCCTGAAGAAAGAAGCTTTCCATTCGACCGTGCTCGAAATGGAAATGGACGGTGCCGCCAGCAAAGTGCTGCTGCGCGACGTGCAGTACCACCCGTTCCGACAGCTGGTGCAACACATCGACTTTCAACGCGTCGACGCCCGCACGCGCCTGACCATGAAGGTGCCGGTTCACTTCAAGAACGAAGCCGAATCCGATGCCGTCAAGCTCGAGCACAACCTCGTCAACCACGTGACGACCGAACTCGAATTGAATTGCCTGCCGACCGACTTGCCTGAGTTCATCGAAGTCGACCTGTCTGGCTTGAAAAAGAACGGCACTGTTACGCTGAAAGACATCAAGCTGCCCCGTGGCGTGAAGTGGGTCAGCCGCGGCAAGCTCAACCCGGTGCTGGCTTCGGCTGTGGCACCTGCGGCTGAAGAAGTCGACGAGCCGGCCGAAGGCGCTGCAGCCGACGCCGCTGCGCCCGCGGCAACTGGCAAGGGCGGCAAGGCACCTGCTGCAAAGACACCCGCTGCCAAGACGCCGGCAGCGAAGACGCCTGCTGCCAAGACCGCAAAGAAGTAATTCTTTCGCGCCTTGTGCCGCAAACGGCCCGCCTCGTGCGGGCCGTTTGCTTTTGTGCAGTGACAACCTCCCCTCATAATTTCCAGATGATCAAGCTCTTCGTCGGCCTCGGCAATCCGGGCCCGGAATACGAAGCCACGCGGCACAACGCGGGCTTTTGGTGGACCGATGCATTGGCGCGTGACCTCAAGGTGTCGCTGGTGCCCGAGCGCAGTTACCACGGCTTCGCGGCACGCGCGCAGGTCAACGGTCAACCGGTCTGGTTGCTCCAGCCACAGACCTTCATGAACCTGTCGGGCAAGTCGGTCGCGGCACTTACTCGCTTCTTCAAGATCGCGCCGGAAGAAATTCTGGTGGCCCACGACGAACTGGATGTGATGCCTGGCGAGGCCAAACTCAAATTCGGCGGCAGCCACGCCGGACACAACGGCCTGCGCGATATCCATGCGCAACTCGGCACTGGCGACTACTGGCGACTTCGCCTCGGCATCGGGCACCCCGGCGTGAAATCCGAGGTGGTGAACTGGGTGCTCAAGAAGCCATTGAAGGAGCAGCGCGAAGCTATCGACGATGCCATCGTGCGCACGCTACACGCGGCGCCGGCGCTGCTGGCCGGGCAGATGGAGAAGGCGACTTTGCTCATCCACACCAGCAAGCCGCCGAGACCCAAACCGCCGCGCCGTGAGCCGGATGGTGGCGGTGGAGGCGCTGGCAGCGAAGGCGGCGCTGCGCCAGCCGCAGCCTGACAAGCGACACGACACAAAGGGAGAACAAAAATGAAAGCAACGAAGTTACCGAAACAACGCATCACCGGTCTGCTCATTGCCGCGGGCCTTTTCGCAATGGCTGCAACGGCTGCAGCGGCTACCGCAGCATCCACTGCGCAGTCGAATGCACAAGGCACCTGGCGCTGCGGCAATACCTACACCGATCAACCCTGCAAGGGCGGCAGCGAGGTGAAGGTCGACGACTCGCGCAGCGAAACAGACCGCCGTGCGGCCGATGCGGCAACGCGACGCGATGAGCGCCGTGCCGACGAACTCGAACACAGCCGGCTCGGTCGAGAGAAAGCGGCAGCAGAAAGCGATCGTCGCGCTACAGCCGATGCGCGCCGCAACGCCATCGCAGAGCGCAAGCTGGCATCTGCCGAAAAGTTGCAACAAGCGCGCCTGCGCAAGCTCGCCACCGAGCCGCGCAAATCAACGCAGACTTTTAAGGGCCAGGCGAAGCCGTAGCACCGACAGTCGCCTTGTCGGCCGTCAGGCGCTCGAACTTCATCCACAGCGTCTCGCGTGTCTCGACGTGCCCAGGGTGGGTCGGTATGCACGCCACCGGACAGATCTGCACGCACTGCGGCTCATCGAAGTGGCCGACGCACTCGGTGCACTTGTTCGGATCGATCTCGTAGATCTCGACACCCATGTAGATGGCGTCGTTCGGGCACTCGGGTTCGCACACATCGCAGTTGATGCATTCGTCGGTGATCATGAGTGCCATGGGGTCAATTATCCGCGCGGCGGCATGGCGCTTGCGTGTGTCGGGTTATGCTGCGCCCCGCCTCATGAGTCTGTTTCTTCTAAAGCGCCTCGCCACACTGATCGGTACGCTGATCGGCGCTTCGGTCATCGTCTTCCTCGTACTAGAGATCCTGCCCGGCAATGCCGCGCAGTTGCTCATGGGCCCCGATGCCGCGCCTGAAGCGGTGGCGACGCTGGCCACCAAGCTCGGCCTCGATCCGCCGGCCTGGACACGCTACTGGCACTGGATCGGCGGCATCCTCACCGGCAATCTCGGCGACAGCTATGCCTACAGCTCACCGGTGCTCGACCTTATTCTCGAACGGCTTGCGCTTACCGTGCCGCTAGCCCTGATGGCGATGGCGCTCACCACCGTGCTCGCGCTGCTGGTCGGCGTGACTGCTGCAGCGCGTCACAACAAGCTCGGCGATGTTGGCCTGATGGGCATGACGCAGATCGGCATCGCGATTCCCAACTTCTGGTTCGCGATCCTTCTGATACTCGTCTTTTCGGTCAACCTCCAGTGGTTCTCGGCCGGCGGCTTCGACGGCTGGGGTGAAGGCATTGGCGGTGTGGCGGCCGGCATCAAGGCCCTTCTGTTGCCCGCGTTGTCGCTCGCAGTCGTGCAGGCGGCCATCCTTGCGCGCATCACGCGATCTGCCGTGCTCGAGGTCATGCGCGAAGACTTCGTCAGGACGGCCCGCGCCAAAGGCGTATCGCAACGCGCCGTGTTGTGGACCCATGTGCTGCGCAACGCCATGATCCCCGTCGTCACCGTCATGGGCATGCAGTTTTCGGAGTTGCTGGCCGGCACCATCGTGGTCGAAAACGTGTTCTACCTGCCCGGCCTCGGCCGCCTCATCTTTCAGGCCATCAGCAACCGCGATTTGATCGTCGTTCGCAACTGCGTGATGTTGCTCGCGGCCATGGTGGTCATCGTCAATTTCGTGGTCGACGTGCTGTACGCGGTCATCGATCCGCGCATCAAGGCCAGCGACATATGAACGCCATCGTCATTCCGAGCGGTGCGGCGCTCACAGTGCCGGGCTTCTGGCGCCGCGCATTGCACCACCGCAGCTTCATGCTCGGCGCTGTGCTCACAGCGCTGCTGCTGCTGGCGGCCGCCGTGTCTCTCGTGTGGACCCCGTGGTCACCGTACGAGATTGACCTCGCCGACAAGCTGAAGCCGCCTTCGGGTGCGCATTGGCTCGGCACCGACACCTATGGCCGCGACGTCGTCTCGCTGTTGCTGGTTGGCGCACGCGCGTCGATCCTGGTCGGCATGATCGCTGTCGGCATCGGCCTCACGGTGGGCACCGCCCTCGGCTTGCTCGCTGCGGCACGGCGCGGCTGGATCGAAGAAGCCGTCATGCGGTTTTCCGACTTCACGCTGGCCTTTCCTGCCATCCTGTCGGCCATCATGATGACGGCGGTGTTCGGCGCCGGCATCGTCAATGCGATCGTCGCGATCGGCATCTACAACATTCCGACCTTTGCGCGAATCACGCGCGCATCGGCCAACGCGATCTGGTCGCGTGAATACATTGCGGCCTCGCGCGCCTGCGGCAAGGGGTCGTTCGCAATCACCATGCAGCACGTGTTGCCCAACATCTCGGCCGTGCTGATCGTGCAGATCAGCATTCGCTTCGCCATCGCGATCCTTGCCGAGGCCGCCCTCTCCTACCTCGGCCTCGGCACGCAGCCGCCGCAACCTTCGTGGGGCCGCATGCTGAGCGAGGCGCAGACCATGATGTTCCAGGCGCCGTTGCTCGCGGTGTTTCCGGGCGTGGCCATCGCGCTGGCGGTGCTTGGGCTCAACTTGCTCGGCGACGGGCTGCGCGACCTGCTCGATCCACGTCTTGCGCGCGCTCGTTGAACACCCCGACGAGCACCCGATGAAGCCCCGCTGAAAAATCCCATGGCACTGCTCGAAGTCAACGATCTCCACATTCAACTGCAAACGCAACGCGGCCCGGCCGAAGCAGTGCGCGGCATCGGCTTTGCACTGGAGCGCGGCGAGACGATGGGCATCGTCGGCGAATCGGGCTGCGGCAAGTCGATTTCCGTGCAGTCGTTAATGGGCTTGCTGCCCTCGACCGCGAAGGTCACCGGCAGCATTCGCTTCGACGGCACCGAACTCGTCGGGCTCGACGAGGCTGCCATGTGCGAGATTCGCGGCAACCGCATCGGCATGATTTTTCAGGAGCCGATGACGGCACTGAACCCGGTGCACACCATCGCGCGGCAAGTGGGCGAGCCGTTGCGATTGCATCGCCGGTTGTCGGGTGCAGCGGCACGCAAGGAAGTGCTGGCACTGCTCGACCGCGTCGGCATCCCCGATGCAGCGTCACGGCTCGACGCCTATCCGCACCAGTTCTCCGGCGGACAACGGCAGCGCATCGGCATTGCGATGGCGCTGGCCTGCGGTCCCGATCTGCTGATCGCCGATGAGCCGACCACCGCGCTCGACGTCACCATTCAAAAGCAGATCCTCGACCTGATCCAGAGCCTGGTCGCGGAACGCGGCATGGCGCTGATCTTGATCTCGCACGACCTTGGCGTCATCGCGCAGAGCGTCTCGAAGATGATGGTCATGTACGGCGGCAGCATCGTCGAAAGCGGTGCGACTTCGGTCGTCTTCGCTGAACGTGCGCATCCGTACACACAAGGTCTGTTCGCAGCACGGCCTGCCCTCGGCGCACCGCGCGGCGTGCGGCTGGCGACTATCAAAGGCAGCGTGCCCGAGCTGGTCGACATGCCGCCAGGCTGCCCCTTCGCGGGGCGCTGTGCATACACCATCGATGCCTGCGTTTCGACGCGACCACCGCCTGTCGCATTGCCGAGTGGCGACGTAGTGCGTTGCATACGACTCGGCGATCTCACGCCCCTGCCACCTTCAAGCCCGATGGCTTTGGAGGCAGTGTCGTGAGCGCATCCGTGAGCACCTCTGCAACCAGTTCCATCGCACCCAAGCTGCTCGAAGTCACCGACCTGGTGCGCCACTACGCCATGCCGCGTGAGTCGTTGTTCGCTGCGCCCAAACTGGTGAAGGCGCTCAATGGCGTGAGCTTCTCGATCGAACAAGGCCGCAGCCTCGGCATCGTCGGCGAGTCGGGCTCTGGCAAGTCGACCATCGCGCGATTGGTGATGGCGCTCGACAAGCCGACTTCTGGCCGTGTCGAATTGCTGGGTCGCGATTTGCACACCTTGCCGCGTGCCGATTTGCGGACTGCGCGACGCGACATCCAGATGGTGTTTCAAGACCCGTACGGCTCGCTCGACCCACGTCAAACGGTCGCGCGCATCGTTGCCGAGCCGCTTGAGGCGCTGGCCGAAACGACGCGCGCCGAGCAGCGTGAACGCGCTAGTGAATCGCTTGCCGCGGTGGGTCTGCGCTCGACCGACATGAACAAGTATCCGCACGAATTTTCGGGCGGCCAACGGCAACGCATCGCGATCGCCCGTGCGCTCATCACGCGACCCAAACTCATCGTGGCCGACGAACCGGTGAGTGCACTAGACGTGTCGGTGCAGGCCCAAGTGCTCAACTTGATGAACGACCTGCAGCAGCAGTTCGGCATCAGCTATCTCCTCATCAGCCACGACCTCGCAGTCGTCAACCATCTGTGCGACGACGTGTGCGTGCTGCACCGTGGCGTCATCGTGGAACGCGGTGCGCCGCAGCAGCTGTTCGCGCACGCGCAACACCCCTACACGCAGGCGTTGCTGGCGGCCGTCCCCCGGGCGGAACCGGTGATGCCCGCATAAGCAAATGCTTGCCGGCCCACAGGCTGATCGCGCATGATGTAACTTTGTTTTTCCTTGATTTCATCAGTCCTTCTGGAGCCCCGACCATGCTGAACAGACGCACCGTCCTCACCTCATCTGCCGCGGCCGCACTGGCCTCGACCTTGCCAACGCTTGCCTTGTCGCAAGGCCGCAAGGATTCGATTGTGATCGGCATGGCGCTCGAACCGCCGGGGCTCGATCCGACCGTAGGCGCCGCCGCAGCCATTGCCGAGATCGTTCAATACAACGTGCTCGAAACGCTGACCAAGATCAACGCCGACGGCAGCGTGACGCCGATGCTGGCCGAAAGCTGGGAGGTTTCGCCCGACCTGAAGACGTACACCTTCAAGTTGCGCCGCGGCGTCAAATTCCAGAACGGCGAACCGTTCAACGCGACGACAGTCAAGTTCGCCTTCGACCGCGCCGGCGGTGAGAAGAGCACCAACAAGGACAAGCGGACGTTCGCCAACCTGAGCACGCAAGTGATCGACGACGCCACCGTGGTCGTGATCAACAAGGAGATCGATCCCGACCTGCCCTTCGTGCTGGGGCAAGCGACGGCCGTGATCGTCGAGCCCAAGAGCGCCGACACCAACGCGACCAAACCGATCGGCACCGGCCCCTACAAACTGGAGAGCTGGGCCAAGGGCTCGTCGCTCGTTCTGACCAAGTGGGAAGGCTTTCGCAGTCCCGGCAACGCCAAGATCAACAAGGTCACGTTCCGCTTCATCGCCGACACCGCCGCGCAGGCGGCGTCGCTGCTGGCCGGCGACGTCGATGCTTTCCCGCGCGCCGGCACACGCATCGTTCCGCAGTTCAAGAGCAACCCGCAATTCCAGGTGATCCTCGGCGGCTCGCGCGCCAAGACCATCGTCGCCATCAACAACAAGAAGAAGCCGCTGGACGACGTGCGCGTGCGCCGCGCCATCCTGGCTGCGCTCGACCGCAAAGCCTTTATCGAAGGCGCCGCCGATGGCTTTGGCGTGCCGATCGGAAGCCACTACGTGCCGGGCGCGGCGGGCTACATCGACACCACTGGCATCAACCCGTTCGACATCGAAAAGGCCAAGAAACTGCTGGCCGAAGCCGGCGTCAAGACGCCGCTCGAACTGACGATGACCTTGCCGCCACCGCCCTATGCGCGGCAGGGCGGAGAAGTGGTCGTGGCTCAGCTCGCCAAGATCGGTATCGTCGTCAAGGTGCAGAACGTCGAGTGGGCGCAGTGGCTCAGCAACACCTACGGCGGCCCGCACAACTACGACCTGTCGATCATTTCGCACGTCGAACCGTTCGACATCGGCAACTACGCCAAGCCGGACTATTACTGGGGCTACCAGTCGAAGGCTTTCGACACGCTGTTCGACAAGATCAAGAGCACCGGCAACGCGGCCGAGCGCCTCAAGCTTCTGGGCGAAGCGCAAAAGATGCTGGCGACCGATGCCGCCAACGGCTTCATGTACCAGCCGCAGTTCCCCACCATCGCCAAGAAGGGCGTGAAGGGACTGTGGAAAGAAATGCCGATTTCCGTCAACGATCTGTCGGCACTGAGCTGGTCGTGAGCCAGGCACTCAACGAACTGACTGCGCGCGAGCTGGTCGACGCCTATCGCGATCGCGCGCTTTCGCCGGTCGAGGTGACGCAGGCGGTGCTCGCGCACGTCGAGCGTTGGGAGCCGCACCTGCAGGCGACGTACCTGCTGCGTCCCGAGTCCGCGCTCGAGCAGGCGCGTGCATCGGAAACGCGCTGGCGCAACGGTTCACCGCTCGGCCCGCTCGACGGTGTGCCGACCACGATCAAGGAAAACATCGCGACGCGCGGTGATCCGCTGCCGGCCGGCACGGCGGCTGTCGAGCTGCGCCCCGCCCCCGCAGACGCGCCTCCCTCGGCCCGCCTGAAAGAAAGCGGCGCAGTCATCGTCTCGAAAACGACGATGCCCGACTACGGCATGTTGTCGTCGGGCCTGTCGAGCTTTCATACGCTGGCGCGCAACCCATGGGACTTGAGCAAGACGCCGGGCGGCTCAAGCGCCGGCGCAGGTGCTGCCGCAGCCGCTGGCTACGGACCGCTTCACGTTGGCACCGACATCGGCGGATCGTTGCGCCTGCCGGCCGGCTGGTGCGGCATCTTCACGCTCAAGCCGAGTCTGGGCCGTATTCCGATCGACCCGCCGTACATGGGTCGCTCGGCCGGTCCCATGACGCGCACCGTGGGCGATGCGGCGTTGATGATGGAAGTGCTGGCACTGCCCGATGCACGCGACAGCATGAGCTTGCCGGCGCAAGACATTGCATGGTCTTCCAGCGAAGTCGCTGTCGACTACTTGAAGGGACTGCGCATCGGCCTGCTGCTCGATGCCGGCTGCGGCCTGGCGGTCGAGCCCGAGATCAAGGCGGCCATCGAAAATGCAGCACGTCTCTTCGAACAAGCCGGCGCCATCGTCGAGCCGATGCAGCCCTTCATGTCGCAGGCCATGCTCGACGGTATGGATCACCTGTGGCGCATGCGCTCGCTTGTGGACATGAAGACGCTGCCGCCTGAGCGACACGCCAAGGTGCTGCCGTACATTCTCCAGTGGGCCGAGAGCGCCGCCGGGTTCAGCGGCGAACATGTGTTCCGTGCCCTCAGTCAGTTCCATGCGACCCGCGTGGCAACGGTCGATGCCTGTGCGAAGTACGACTACGTGATCTCGCCCGTTTCGCCCAACATGCCGGCCCCTGCCGACCATGCATCGCCGACCAACGATCCGTTGCGGCCGCTGGAGCACATCGGCTTCACGGTGCCGTACAACATGTCGGAGCAGCCGGCGTCATCGATCAACTGCGGCTACAGCGCGGCGGGTTTGCCCATCGGGCTGCAGATCGCCGGACAACGCTTCGACGACCTGGGCGTACTCAAGGTGTCGCGCGCTTTCGAGCTGATTCGCGAGCCGCAACGCGCATGGCCGCAACCGCCTAAAAACTGAGAACCCGGTCGATTCCGCGACTCGCACGCACATGCTCACGACAGACAGTCTCGGCAACCCGTTGACCCTCGACGACGAGGCCAGCCGGGCCTCGGTCGACGACTTCGTCATGGGCTTCATCTCGACCGAAGGCCGGGCCGTCAACTTGCTGGCCGTCGCCAACGCCGACCTGAGCCCGATCGTGCAGGCGTATGCGGCGACGCTGCATCTGTTCGCGGAGTCGCGCGATGCGGTCGCCAACGCGACGCCGTACCTCGACCGGGCGAAGGCGGGTGCGATCGACAATGCACGCGCCACACCGCGCGAGCGCCGCTACATCGCAGCCGTCGAAGCATGGGCTGCCGGCGACATCGCACGCGCCATCGCGCTGCACACCGAGCAGGCGCGCGAGCATCCACGCGACCTCGTGTCGCTCAAGCTCGGCCAATACCACTGCTTCAACACCGGCGACGGCCCCGGCATGCTGCGGCTGGCACTGGCTGCCCTGCCCGTTGCGGCCGATATTCCGTACATGCACGGCATGGCCGCTTTCGGCTACGAGCAGTGCCACCTGATGCGGGAGGCCGAGGCGAGTGCCCGCCGAGCCATCGCCATGTGCCGCAAGGAGCCATGGGCACATCACGCGCTGGGGCACGTCATGCTGACCGAGGGCCGGCTCACCGAAGGGCTGGCGTTCATGCAGGACGTGAGCGACACCTGGACTGGTCTCAACTCGTTCATGGTGACGCACAACTGGTGGCACGTGGCGCTGTTCCTCATCGATCTCGGCCGTGATGCCGAGGCACTGGATATCTACGACCGGCAAGTGTGGGGCGTAGCCAAGGACTACTCGCAGGACCAGATCGGTGCGGTGTCCCTGCTGGCCCGCTTCGAACTCGCGGGCATCGACGTCGGCCATCGGTGGAACGATGTGGCCGGCTACCTGCCGCGCCGGCTCGACGACCACGTGCTGCCGTTTCTGGACCTGCAATACCTTTACGGCCTGGCACGCGCCGATCGCCCCGAAGCCGACACGCTGCTGCGCAACATCGAAGCCTTTGCACCGCACGCGCCGGCGTCGACGCGCTCAGCCTGGCAACGCGTGTGCGTGCCGGCCGCCATGGGCTTGATGGCGCACGCACGCGGCGACTTCGTGACGGCCATCGAAGCACTCGGCCAGGCTTTGCCGCGACTGATCGAGATCGGCGGCAGCCATGCGCAGCGCGATCTGTTCGAACAGGTTTATCTCGACGCACTGGTGTGTTGCGGCACCGAGGCCACGCTGACAGGTGCGCAAGGCGTGCTGCAACAGCAGCTCAATGGACAACCCGAATCGCTCCGGTTGCGCCGGCAGACAGCGGCGGTGTACGTGCGCCTCGGCCTGGACACGATGGTCACTGCACCGGACAGCTAGCGAGTCCTGGTGCTGCTAGCGCTTGGGCAGGTGCCGCGTCTGGTCGTATGTCGGCTGCGCCGGCAGATCGTCGAGGTGACGCGTGTCGGCCCAGTCGAGAATCTCGATGCTTGTCGGCACCGCCGCATCGGCGATGCGAACACGATTGAACCCGGCATTCGGAATGTCGCTGCGACGCGGTCCGCCCAGGCCCAGGCCATTGGCGGTGCGCCACACCATGTCGAGCACGCCGCCGTGCGTCACGACCAGCACGCGCTGGCCCGCATGGAGCGCCGCGATGTCACCGAGCGCGCCCATGATGCGCGCATGAAAATCGCGCGCATTCTCGCCTTCGGGCATCGCGTGGTCCTCGCGAAACTCCAGCCACTGCTCCCATGCACGCGGATGCAGGTTCTGAATTTCATCGGCACGCATGCCCTCGACAAGGCCGAAGTTCTGCTCCCGCAGCGAGACACGCGTCACGACGGACAGGCTAAGTTGCTGAGCGGCCGGCGCAGCCGTTTGCTGCGCTCGCATGAGGTCGCTGCTGAGCAGATGCTGCACCGTCTCGCCTGCCAGTCGCAGGCCGAGACGACGCGCCTGCTCGTGCCCCATGTCGTTCAACGGCACGTCGATATGACCCTGGAATCGCAACTCGCGATTCCAGTCGGTCTCGCCGTGGCGGATGAGGATGATTTCGGTGGCGGAAGGAGATGCGGTGATGGGCGTTGGCATGAAGGTCTATTTTCCCTTGCAACTGCGACGACCGTGTTGCGCCTCTCCGAGGACTTCGACGACTTTCATCGGCATGCTCTATCGACCGCCAATGGCACGCCGCCGCTTCACCGAAAATCGTCTGATGACCTCGCTCACTCGCCCCGTTCGCCTTGTTCTTCTTCCCGGTCTTGCCTGCGATGCGCGCTTGTGGCGCGATCAACTTCCCGCGTTGCCGGCGGCGCTCGAAACAAAGGTCAGCGATGCAGCGACGCGATACGGCACCATCCCCTCGATGGCCGCCGCAGTGCTCCGCGAGAACGCCGGCCTGCTCATTTTGTGCGGTGCCTCGATGGGCGGAATGATCGCCATGGAAGCCGCGCGACAAGCGCCCGAGCGCGTCGTCGGGCTGGCATTGCTCGGCACCAACGCACAACCTGAAGGCGCTGAAACCTATGCATTGCGCGAAGCGGCCATCGAACTGTTCGAGCGCGGCGACGTGCGCGACGTGATCGAGCCGAACATCGTGTTCGCTTTTCATCGGGCACAGGCGACCGACCGCGAACTCACGCAGCGGTACCTGCAAATCGTGCTGGACGCGGGCGCCGTGCAACTCATCCGCCAGAACCGCGCCGTGATGCAGCGGCCCGATGCGCGCACGCACCTTCCTTCGTTGCGCTGCCCGGTGCTGGTGATGTGCGGTGACAGCGACACCTTGACGCCGCCTGCCTGCTCACGCGAAATCGCCGCGTTGGTGCCGCAAGCAGAGGTGGTTTGGGTGCCGCAATGCGGCCACATGCTGACGATGGAAAAGCCGGCGCTGGTCAACGCCGCCCTGGTCGACTGGCTCGAACGCGTCAGCGCAGCCTGAACACGCCATCAGGCGTGCACGGCAATGCCTTCTTCGAGCAGCCGCTCGCGGATGCGTTTGGCAAACGCCAGCGCATGCGCGCCATCGCCGTGCAGGCACACGGTCTGCGCATTGACCGCGACGATGCTGCCGTCGATGGCCGTCACCTGGTGGTCGCGCACCAGCGACAGGGTCTGCGCCAACGACTGTGCTTCATCTTCGATGAGCGCGCCGGGCTGGCTGCGCGGCACCAAGCTGCCATCGGGCTGGTAGCCGCGGTCGGCAAAGACTTCTTCGACCGGCGTCAGGCCGGCCTTTCGCGCCGCATCGATCATCCCGCTGCCCGCCAGCCCGAAGAACTTGAGCGAAGGATCGAAGCGGCGCACCGCCTCGCAAATGGCGGCGGCGAGTTCGGGCTCTTTCGCCGCCTGGTTGTAGAGCTGGCCGTGCGGCTTGACGTGGGCCAGCGTGCCGCCCTCGGCCTTGACGATCGCAGCCAGCGCGCCGATCTGATACAGCACGCCAGCGGTGATCTCGTCTGGCGGCAAGTGCATGGTGCTGCGGCCGAAGTTCTCTCGATCGGGGAAGCTCGGATGCGCGCCGATCGCGACGCTGTGCCGGATGGCCCAGCGCACGCATTGCTGCATGGTCTTTGCGTCGCCAGCATGCCAGCCGCATGCGATGTTGGCCGAACTCACCAGCGCGAGAAGCGCTTCATCGCTGCCGGCGCCTTCGCCAAGGTCGGCGTTCAAATCAATCTGCATGGCTTGTTCCTTCGATCACCTCTCGGGGCAATGGTTCGACCACCGCATTCTGGGACGACACCGGCCAGCCTGCAGAAGCGAGGCCTTGATCGACCTGCGCCAGATAACGTTGCTGTCCATCCCACGCCGCCAGCGCTTCGGTGGCATCGACTCGCACCATCTGCAGTTGGCCGTTGAGCGGCGCCTGCGCCAGCTTCCACAGGTCCGCGCGAATCACCACGCCGACGCACGGATAGCCGCCAGTGGTTTGCGCATCGCCCATCAGGATGATCGGCTTGCCCGACGGGGGCACCTGAATAGTCCCCGGAATCACGCCTGCCGACAGCATGTCGACGTTGCGCTTGCGCCTGAGTTCGGGTCCATCGAGCCGGCTGCCCATGCGGTTGCTCTGCGGCGTCACGCGCCATGTCGCGCTCCATAGCAACTCTCGCGAAGCGACGGTGAACTGATCGAACTCGGGGCCGGGCATCACGCGCAACGGGATCGGCGCATTGGCGCTCACGTGATGGCCGTCGATACCCCAGCCCGGCGCGCGCAACCCAAAAGCGCGACGCCTCAACAACGCCGGGGTCAACGTCGAAACGCCGATCGGCAAGCGGTCGCCCTTCTTCAATGCGCGGCCCTGATGACCACCGAACCCGGCCTTGAGATCGGTGCTGCGCGAGCCGAGTATCTGCACCACGTCGATGCCGCCGGCCACTGCGAGCCAGCTGCGCAGGCCCTGCTTGGCGCTCTTGGCGTTGGCGCCGGCGAGCACCAAGGTCTGCCCGGCGGACACCGGCACGCTCCAGTTCGGCCAGAGCGGAACGCCATCGAGCGTCGCACCGAAATCGTCACCCGCCAGTGCGATGCGTGTCGCGGCTTCGAAGCGGAATTCGCACCGGCCCATCGTCAGTTCGAGGCCGGCCGCGTTGTCGTCGTTGCCGACCAGCCGATTCGCCAGTGTGAGCGCCAGCGCATCGAGTGCGCCCCCAGGGCAAATACCGAACTGTCGATGGCCGTAGCGCCCCAGATCTTGAACCGACGACAGCATGCCGGGCCGCACGACGACAATCATGGTTGCACGCTTTCGGCGACGAAGCGCACGCGATCACCGGGACGCAGCAAGGTCGGCGGTTCGTTCTTCGGGTCGAACAGCTCGATCGACGTGCGGCCGATCAGCTGCCAACCGCCGGGCGACACCAGCGGATAGATGCCGGTCTGCTCGCCGCCGATGCCGACCGAGCGTGCCGGCACCGCGGTCCGCGGCTCTGCGCGACGCGGCGTTGCAAGCGATGCCGGCAGGCCGCCCATGAAAGCGAAGCCGGGCAAAAACCCGAGGAAGTAAACGATGTAGTCGGCAGCCGCATGGCGCTGCACCACCTCGGCCGGCGTGAGGCCCGTGTGAGCTGCGACGTCGGCCAGGTCGGGACCGTCTTCGCCGCCATAGCGCACCGGAATCTCGATCTGCCGGCCTTCGATGGCCGTGGCGGTGAGTTGCGGCCACGCAGCGAAGACCTGTATCTCGAGCTCGGAAGCCTCGATCTCGAGTGGGTCGAACAGCAGGGTCAGATTGTTCATGCCCGGCAGCACTTCATGCACACCGCGCCAGCGCGATGCTTCGCTGGCGAGCGCCCAGATTTTCTGTTGCTGCGCCAGCGTGGCCGGCGCGGGTAACTCGCAGAGCAAGGCTGCATCGCCGAGCGCGTGCAGGCGGGGTGGCTCGGCCGACGCCCCCATCTATTCGCGGCCCAGGCTGCGGACTTTGGCGATGAGTTCGGTCTGCACGCTGGGCGAAACGAACTTGTCGACTTCACCGCCGAGCATCGCGATCTCGCGCACGAAGGTGCTGGAGATGAACTGGTATTTGTCACTCGGCGTGAGGAACACGGTCTCGACGTTGGGCATGAGGGAGCGGTTCATGCCTGCGAGCTGGAACTCGTAGTCGAAGTCGGTGACGGCGCGCAGGCCGCGCACCATTGCCTTGCCGCCGCGCGCCACCACGAAGTCGCGCAACAGGCCCGAAAAACTTTCCACGGTCACCTGGTCGCTGTAGGGCTCGACGGCCTGTTGCGCCATCTGGATGCGCTCTTGCAGCGAGAACAGCGCCTTTTTGTGATGGCCGGCAGCAACCGCGACGATCACCTTCGAAAAAAGCTGGGTGGCACGTCGAACCACGTCTTCGTGGCCGAGAGTGATGGGGTCGAAGGTGCCGGGGTAAACCGCGATCACGTTGCTGGTCATGGGCTCCACTCCTTCGGCCTTTGCGGCCGGGTCGGCGGATTATGCAGCGCTGGCCGGGCCCTTTCGCAGCAGATGGGCGTGCACCGCGCCGGCCTTCAGGTGGCGGTAGACATGAAGACCGAGCGGCGCCAGCTCTTCGTCGTTCCAGAGACGCGCGGCTTCGAGATAGACCGCGCCATCGTCGTGTACCGCGCGCGCCGCGGCACGCAACGCCGGCTCATACAGCGCCGGGATTTCGAAAGGCGGGTCGAGAAACACCGCGTGCATTGAGTTGGCCGTCGTGCGCTCGAGTGCCGTGACGCCGTTGCCGCGCTCGATGCGCACCGCCTCGGCCGCAAGCTTGGTCTTAAGCTTGAGCAACTGGTCGACGAGCGCGGATTCCTGATCGACCAGCAGCACGCTGACGGCACCGCGCGACGCCGCTTCGAGCCCAAGCGCTCCGGTGCCGGCAAACGCATCGATGCAGTGCCAGCCGGGCAGAGCGCCGCCGGTAGCGCCGGATGAAGCGCCCGCAAGGCTGGCGAGCCAGTTGAACAACGTCTCGCGAACCCGGTCGGGCGTCGGACGCAGCCCCGGTTTGTCGGCGACGGCGAGGCGCGTGCGCTTCCACTGGCCGCCGATGATGCGGACCTCATGCGGTCGTTTGTCGGCGCGGCCAGTCGGCTGAACGCGTGCTTTGGTCTTGTCTGGTTTTTTCATGGCTTGGCGCCGACGATAACCGTGACCATGCGCTCTGGCTGCAATTTGCGGGCAAACGCGGCCTTGATGTCGGCCGCAGTGATCGCGTTCATGCGCGCGGTCCAGGTGTCGAGGTAGTCGAAAGGCAGGTCGTACCAGGCAATGTTGGCGATGTTGCCGAGCAGTTTCTTGTTGCTGTCGAGCAGCAAGGGGAAACCGCCGATCACGTTGTCCTTGGCGGCCTTGAGTTCGGCGTCTGTCGGACCGTCGGCGACGAACCTCGCCAGTACCTCGCGGGACACCTTCACAGCTTCGTCTGCTTGGTCGGGCCGCGTCTGGAAGCCGATGCGAAAAGCGCCGGCCTCGAGCCCTGGCGCAAAGCCGCTGTAGATGCTGTAAGTCAGGCCACGCTTCTCGCGCACCTGCTCCGTCAAACGCGAGACGAAGCCGCCGCCGCCCAGCACGTAGTTGCCTAGGTTCAACGCGAAGTGATCGGGATCGTCGCGCCGGTAGCCCGGCTGGCCAATAACGACCTGCGCCTGCGCGGACTCGAACGGGATGCGCTCCACTTTCGGTGCCGTGAGCGCAGCGACTTGCGGAATGATCGGCAGTGCGGCGCACGTCGCCGTTTGCGGCAAGCGAGCCAGCAATGCGGTCGCAATGGCGTCCGCCTGCGCTCGCGTCACTGCGCCGACGATGCTCAGCTTGGCGCGGCACGGCTGCATGAGCGCCGCGTATCGCGCGCGCATGGTCGCCACGTCGATGCGCGCCAGCGTGGTCTCGTCGGTCTCCTGGCCCAACGGATTGGACCCATACACCGCATGCGAGAAGTTGCGTGCCGCGACAACGCCGGGCTTGGTGTTCGCCTCCTTGATGGCCGCGCTGAGGCGCTCTCGCTCCCGCTGCCAGACGTCGTCGGGGAACGCCGGCTCGCCGATGACGCGTGCCGCCAGCGCAACGGCCTTGTCGAGCAACTTGGGATCGGAGAGGCTGCGCAGCGCGAAGCTCGTGCGCTCGCCGCCGGCGCCGACGTTGAACTCGGCGCCCAGATCGGCCCAGGCTTCGCCCAGCGCGTTCTGGTCCATGGCAGGTGCACCGTCCACGGCACGAATGCCCTTTTCGACCATGTCTGCAGTAACGCCGGCCAGGCCCGCTTGCGCATCCGGGTCGCGGCGGCTGCCTGCATCGAAGTCGAGCTGCACATCGACGATGGGCAAGGTGCTGACGGCGCCGAGGTACACCTTGGCGCCGTTTGGCAAAGTCCAGTGCTGGATCGGAATGGCGGCCTGTGCACTCGAAACGGAAAGCGTCGCAGCGGCGGTCAATGCGGTCATGGCGGCCACAGCCGCGATCTTCTTGAAGGTCAACATGGATTGCATTTCTTTCAGCGCAGTTCGCCCGCAGGCACGGCGGGCGCACGCGGGCGCCGGTTCTTGTCGACCGGCAGCGGCCGCAATGTGGCGACTGTAAGTTGATCGTCACCGAAGTATTTGGCGGCGACCGCCTGCACTTGCGCCGGCGCGATCGCCTGCAGCCGCGCGATGATCTTTTCGCTGGCATCGAGCGGCAGTCCCTCGACCCAGTTGCTGCCCAACTCACGCGCTTGCGCCATCACCGAATCGAGCTTGTAGGTTTCGCTGGCGACCCATTGCGTCTTGACGCGCGCCAGCTCGGCGGCGCCCACGCCATCGCGTGCCACGCGCGCAATTTCGGCGCGCAATGCAGCCTCGACCTGCTCGGGTGTCTTGCCGGCTGCCGGAACACCGTCGAGCATGAAGACCTGCGGACCGCGACCGACAAAGCCGGCCGATGCGCCGGCCGAGTCCGCTACGCGGTCGGGGCCTTGCGTGAGCGCGCGGTCGAGACGCGAGCCGGAGTAGCCGTCGAGCACGGCCGACAGCACGACCAGCGCCCACACGTCGCTTTCGGCGTCCAGGCTGGTGATTTGTGGCGAACGAAACGCGAGCGACACGTACGACTGCTCGGCGGGTGCCTTGAACTCGACGCGGCGAACGCCCTTCTGTTCCGGCTCGGTGCGCGGCTTGCGCACCGGCAACGCACGCGCCGGGATGCTGCCGTAGTATTTTTCGGCCAGTGCACGCACGCGCGCCACGTCGACATCGCCGGCGATCACGATGGCCGCGTTAGCGGGCACGTACCAACGCTGATGAAAATTGCGCACGTCATCGGGCGTCATCGCTTCGAGATCGCTCATCCAGCCGACAATCGGGCGGTGGTACGGCGACGCGGTCCAGATGGCGGCGTTTTGTTGTTCGCCGAGCAAGGCACGCGGCTGGTCGTCGGTGCGAAGCCGCCGCTCCTCTTTCACCACTTCGATCTCGCGCTTGAACTCGTCGTCGACCCACTGGCTGTTGGCGAAGCGGTCGGACTCGATCTTCATCACGTCTTCGAGCTTGCCTTCAGGGATCTGCTGGTAGTAGCCGGTGTAATCGCGCGTGGTGAAGGCGTTTTCGCGGCCACCGAGGGCTGCCACGCGGCGCGAAAATTCGCCGGGCTTGAGTGTCTTGGTGCCCTTGAACATCATGTGTTCAAGCGCATGGGCCACGCCCGAAGTGCCGTCGACTTCGTCGATCGACCCGACCCGCACCCAGACCATCTGTACCGCCGTCGGCGCGCGCCGGTCGGGCTGCACGATCAGCGTCATGCCGTTGGAGAGGGTGAATTGCTGAGGCTGCGTCGACGTTGATGCGGGGGTGGCGGTCGCGGTGGGAACAGAGGGTGAGGGCTGGGTTTGAGCCTGTGCAGGTGCCGTCCACAGCGCCATGAGCGCCATCGTCAGCACCGCACCGGACGCAGCACGGCGTGGCGAGGGGTGTTTCATAGAATGGGTCGGATTGTAAAAACCTCCCGAATGTTCAGTTTCTTCAAGAAAAAGCCTGCGGTCGAAAGTCCTGCGGCACCCATTGCCCCTCCCGCGCTGGAAAAGCCTGCCGAATCGCCTGCTCAAGCAGCGCCGGCGCGCTCGGTTTTTGCGCCCTCGACATGGTTCAAGGGCGAGACGGCGGTAGAAGTTCCGGTGGCGCCGCCGCCGGTTGCGGTGCCCACGACACCACCGGTGGTCGCTCCTGCGCCTCAGCCGGTGGTAGCGCCAACGCCCGTCTCCGCTTTAGCGGCAACGGTAGCGCCCCCCGCCACTCCCGCCTCCCGCGCCGGCTGGATGGACAAGCTCAAGTCCGGCCTCCGCAAGACGGGCACCAGCATTGCCGCGACCTTCGTCAATGCGCAGATCGACGACGCCTTGTACGAGGAACTGGAGTCGGCACTCCTGATGGCCGACACCGGCGTCAAAGCCACAGAATATCTTCTGGAAGACTTGCGCCGCCGGGTGAGAAGCTCCATGCCAAGCAATGCAGCGCAAGTCAAAGTGCTGCTGGCCGACGCTATCGCCGACCTGCTGAAGCCACTCGAAAAGCCGTTGGTCATCGGGCAGCACACACCCACGGTGATCATGGTGGCGGGCGTCAATGGCGCCGGCAAGACGACGTCGATCGGCAAGCTGACCAAGCACCTTGCCAACGAAGGCGCGTCCGTCTTGCTGGCTGCGGCGGATACCTTTCGGGCCGCGGCGCGCGAACAATTGCTGGTGTGGGCCGATCGCAACACGGTCGAGATCGTCAGCAACGCGGGCGGCGATCCGTCCGCCGTGAGCTTCGATGCCGTCAAGGCGGGCAAGGCGCGGGGCAAGGACGTGGTGCTGGTCGATACCGCAGGCCGGTTGCCGACCCAACTGCACCTGATGGACGAGTTAAAAAAGATCAAACGCGTCGTGAGCAAAGCCGATGCGACGGCACCGCACGAGGTCTTGCTGGTGATCGACGGCAACACGGGCCAGAACGCTCTGGCGCAGGTGAGGGCTTTCGACGAAATACTCGGTTTGACGGGCTTGATCGTGACCAAGCTCGATGGCACGGCCAAAGGCGGCGTGCTGTGTGCCATTGCGCGGGAGCGGCCGATTCCGGTCTATTTCATCGGCGTTGGCGAAAAGCTGGAAGACCTGGAAACGTTCGACGCCCGCGAATTCGCGCAGGCTTTGCTCGGATAGCAGCCGCTGAGTCAGCTGTCTCAGTCGGTAGTGAGCGACAAAACCTGGCCACTGAAGGCGGTCACGTCGCGTTCGAGAAATCGCAGTTCGTAGTCGCCGATGCGGATCACATCCTGATGGCGTAACTTTTGGCGCTGCACCTTGAGCCCGTTGACGAACGTGCCATTACTGCTTTCCAGGTCGCGGACAGAGAAAACTCCGTGATCAGAGGACAGCAGCGCATGCGCACGGCTGACCTGAGTGCCCTGCAGCACGATGTCGCTTTGGTCCGACCGGCCGACCGTGATCTGCGGCGATTCCAGCTCGATTTGTTTCGCACGTCCGTCGCTCGTGATCAGGATCACCTTGGCCATCGTTTCGCCCTCGTTGGTTGTTGAGCATGCTCAGCGCGTTGGCTGGCAGGGCTAATGTGACGCTGCCGACCTTAGTACAAAAGTGCAAATTCGACGAGGACGGCGTTTTTACCGGACGCTGCTCAACCATTTGACTCGAACGTGAAATAAATCGGTCGTCGGTTCGGTTGAACGACGGGAGCCCCAAAAACTGATGGCCAAGGAATGCGTCCGTGCCCTGGCCCACGGCCAAGACGGCCTGTTACCCGACAGCCAGACGCCATAAGCGAGGTAGAAACTAGTGGGAACCCTTACGTTAGCACTCGCTCTAACCGAGTGCTAATATGGTTTTAACGAAGGAGTTTCCCCAAATGACAACACTGTCTGGAGCCTCTGCAGCAAACCAGCTCGCCGTCGCCAACCCATGGTCGATGGTGCCCCCGCTGGGTAACCTGGACGCCTACATTTCTACAGCCAACCGGCTGCCGCTGCTCACACTCGAGGAAGAGCAGGGATTCGCGCGCAAGCTGCGCGACAACAACGACCTCGAGGCGGCCGGTGCCTTGATTCTTTCGCATCTGCGCTTGGTCGTGTCTATTTCCCGCCAATACCTCGGCTACGGTTTGCCTCACGGCGACCTGATCCAGGAAGGGAACGTCGGCTTGATGAAAGCGGTGAAGCGCTTCGACCCTGACCAAGGTGTGCGGCTGGTGAGCTATGCCATGCACTGGATCAAGGCCGAGATTCACGAGTACATCCTGAAGAACTGGCGCATGGTCAAGGTCGCGACGACCAAGGCCCAGCGAAAGCTGTTCTTCAACTTGCGCTCGATGAAGCAGGCCTACAAGGCCAACGATGCAGCCGCCAATGGCGACACACATCGCGCGACGCTGACTGAAAACCAGGTCACGCAAATGGCCGAGAAGCTGAACGTCAAGCGCGAAGAAGTGCTCGAGATGGAAATGCGTCTCTCGGGCGGCGACGTGTTGCTCGACCCGAGTCCGTCGGACGACGGCGAAGACCAGTTCGGCCCGATCGCCTATTTGGCCGACGCGACACAGGAACCGACGGCGCAGCTCGAATCGCGGGCTCGCGACCGGCTGTCGAGCGACGGCATCTCGACCGCGCTCGAAGCGCTGGACGAACGCAGCCGACGTATCGTGGAGGAGCGCTGGCTCAAGGTCAACGACGACGGTTCTGGCGGCATGACGCTGCATGACTTGGCTGCGGTGTACGGTGTCAGCGCCGAGCGCATTCGCCAGATCGAAGTGGCTGCGATGAAAAAGATGAAGAAGTCGTTGGTGGCTTACGCCTGATCTTCTTGCCCTCGCAAAGCAAAAAGCCCGACGGTGTCGGGCTTTTTTTTGGCTTTCAATCGGGGGGGCGGTGCCATGCGGGAACCCCGACAGGCTCAAGACGATTTCAGCAAAGCCTTCACGTCGGCCACCATCGCCGGAACACCCGAGCCGTAGCGCGCATAGAGGCGCAGCCGGCCCTGCGGGTCGTACAGGTAGCTCGCAGCCGAGTGGTCCATCGAATAGCTGGTCGGCGTGGTTCCGTCGACCTTCTTGTAATAAGCCTTGAAGTCTTTTGCCGTCACGGCGAGCTGCTCGGGAGTAGGAATCAGCGCGACGAAGCTGGGGTCAAACGCGCCCATGTACGCCTTCATAACGGTCGGCGTGTCACGCGCCGGATCGACCGTGATGAAGACCACTTGCAACTTGTCGGCATCGGCACCGAGCGCTTGCTTCACCTGTGCCATTTCGGTCATGGTCGTCGGGCAGACGTCGGGGCACTGCGCATAGCCGAAGAACAGCACGACAACCTTGCCCTTGAAGTCGGCCAGCGTGCGCACCTTGCCATCCGCGTCGGTCAGCGAAAAGTCCTTGGCATAGTCAGCGCCTGTCATGTCGACCGCATTGAACGTCTGCTTGGCTTCCTCGGTGCAACCTGAAATGCCAACGCTTGCAGCCATCGTCGCACCGGTCCACGCCGCGGCCAGTGCGATCGTTTTGAGCGCATTGCGCTTGTTCATGAAAAGGGTCCGTTTAAATCAGGTAGTGATCGACCAGCAGCGCCGCAAACAGCACGCTCAAGTGGATCAACGAAAAGCGAAATGTCTTGCGCGCCAACGCATCTGAATAGTTGCGCCACAGCGCGAAGGCATAGCCAGTGAAACCGATGCTGACCGCAATGGCCACCGCAAGATAAAGCCAGCCGCTCATGCCGTAGATGAACGGCATGAGACAGGCGGCGAACAACACGCAGGTATAGAGCAGGACCTGCAGCCGCGTGAACTCGTTGCCGTGCGTCACGGGCAGCATCGGCAAACCGGCCTTGCGATAGTCCTCGACGCGGTAGAGCGCGAGCGCCCAGAAGTGGGGCGGCGTCCACAAGAAAATGATCAGAAAAAGAATGAGTGCATCGGCGCTGACTTCGCCGGTCATCGCAGCCCAGCCCAGCACCGGCGGCATCGCACCCGAAGCACCACCGATCACGATGTTTTGAGGCGTCAGCGGTTTTAGGATGAGCGTGTAGATCACGGCATAGCCGACGAAGGTGGCGAAGGTCAGCCACATGGTCAGCGGATTGATGGCAAACCACAGTACTGCAGAGCCCGCTGCACACAACACCGCCGAAAAGATCAGCGCCTGCCGGTCGCTGAGCTGACCGCGAGCCGTCGGGCGCCATGCGGTGCGTTTCATCTTGGCATCGATGCCCTTTTCAACCAGACAGTTGAAGGCCGCGGCCGCACCGGCCACCAGCCAGATGCCGACACACGCCAGCACGCCGCGCTGCAGATCGCCCCAGCCCGGCACACCGGGAACCGCCAGCACCATGCCGATCAGCGCGCAGAAAACGATGAGTTGCACCACCCGCGGCTTGGTCAGCGCGTAAAACTGGCGGAACACGTTGGCAGTGCTGGTCTGCTCCAGGGGTAATGGGGTGCTCATGCAGCCTCCCAGTCTGGGCCGTTGTTCGATACCCGCGGCTGGGGGTGCAGGTCCGCATCGGAACGCGCAGGCGCGGCAGCCGTTTCGGGCTTGCTTTCACACAATGTCCATGTCAGGACGACTGCCAGCGCGGCCGCACCGCCGGTGTGCAGCACGGCGGCTGCCAATGGCCAGCCCAGCAGCACATTGCCAAGCCCGGTCGCCAACTGCAGCAGCGCGAGCCCCGCCAGCCAACGGCCTTGTGGCCGCAGCGCGGGGATGCGATTCAGGCGCCACGCCAGAATGCCGATCGCACCGAAGACCACGTAAGCCATCAGGCGGTGCACGTAGTGAATGGCCGTGAGCGCGGCGAATTCGATCGGCACCCCGTCCGATGTCATGCCGAGGTGACGCCAGATTTCAAAGCCCTGCGCGAAATTCATCGCGGGCCACCAACTGTCTTGGCAGGTAGGGAACTGCAGACAGGCAACCACTGCGTAGTTGGTGCTAACCCAGCCGCCGAGCGCAATCTGCAGCACCAGCAGGGCGGTCGTCGCAATCAACCCGATGCGGAGCGCTCGACCAAGGGCTGTCGGCGTGCGCCCGGAAGCTATTTGCTGGTAGCGCACAGCCTGCACGCACAACATGGCAAGCAACCCGATGGCCCCGAGCAAATGCAGTGTGACGATGGCCGGGTAGAGCTTCCAGGTCACCGTCAGGGCCCCGAACGCGCCCTGCATGCAGACCCATACCACTGTGACCGCCGGCCAGACGGTGCTGAGCGGAGCAGTTTCGTGCAACGGCATCGTGGCCTCCGATGCCCGCGTGACACGCAGCGAAAGACGCTGGCGCCTGCGCGCCACCAATGTCGCCAAGGCCAAAGCGACGATCAGCGCTCCCACGCCTGTGGCACCGTAGCGATGAATCATCTCGACCCACGCCTTGCCGTGCGTGACCGGTCCGGTGGGTTGCGCAGCCTGCGCTGCTGCGATGTCATGTCGCGCACCGACCGGGCTGGCATTGCCGTAGCAACCGGGCCAGTCGGGGCACCCCAGGCCGGAATCGGTCAATCGGGTGAACGCGCCGAACAGCGTCAGATCGAAGGTGAGAAACAGCGTGAGGACGGTGAGCGCGTGCAACCGCCGCGCTGCGCCCGCGCTGGCGTTGCGACGCCAAATCCACAGCAAGGGACCCAACGCAAGCAGCGCGCCGGCCACTATCAGCCAGACGATCGGTGTGAGGTCGTAGAGCGCTTGGGTGTTCATGGCATCGACGTCATCACGTCAGCGGTTGGGTTCATCCCAGGAAGCAGAGGCGCGAAGCAACCGATCGAGATCGCGCTTGGCACGCGTGGCGCCTTGCGTATCCATGCTCGCCGGAAAACGCATCATCCAGTTGCCCATCGGATCGACTACGTAAAGATGCTCGCTCAAGCCATGCCCGGCACCCGGTACCAGCCATTGCGCCAGCTCGGCGGCGGGCAAGCGAAGAACCGTCGCGCCGCGGAGTCCATTGTCGAGACGCTCTGGAATCGGCGCCGTATCGCTCACGAGCCAAACCCGGTCGAGGCGGTCTTTTTCGCGACCAAGGCCTTCGCGCATCTGGCGTTGCAAGTAGAGCTGCTGCTCGCACAAAGAATTGCACGCTGCATCAGCCACGGCAACGAGCAACCACTGCCCCTTGAGAGTCTGCAGGTCGACGCGCGCACCGTCACGCCCGGTTGCACTGAATGCAGGCAGCGGCTGCTGCGGATCGATCAGTTCGCCGTAAACGCTACGGCCTTCCGGCCGGACCACGTAATAAGTGAAGTAAGACGCAACGATCGGTGCGGCACAGCACAGCATGACTGCGATCATCTTCCAGCGCCCCTTGACCGTGCGGCGCGCGCCGTCGCCTTCCGGCTGCTGCGGCGAAGGCATCGAATGCACGGTGAGCGACAACGGTTCGTCAGCCATGCGGTGCACGACTGGTTTTGCGCCAGGGGGCGATGAGTTGAAACCAGACATAGAGAAGTGCGACAAGGGCCGAAAGGGCGAACCACTGAAATGCGTAGCCGTAGTGCCGTTCGATTCCCAGCGCCGGCGCCGGCCAATCGCGCTGCAATCCTTCGGAAGCCGACCCGGACTGCTGCAGCGAGAGATCGGTGCGGAGCGGCAACCCGGTTTCGACGCGAAACGCTTCAAGATCTAGATTCTGCCGGATCGCATAAGACCCTTCGGGCGCTGCCATGGCAGCGGTGGCAACCGATGAGGAGGCGACAGCCGATGCGGTACCGGAAGCGGTTGAACTGGCCGCAGCAGACGAAGCGGCCGCATCAGGTGGCACCACAACAGCGCTCTTGCCAAGTTCCATTAAATGCGACGGCGGCGGCGCGATGCGCCCGACCACTTCCACCAGGCCGGCAGGCGTTTGCACTGGCTGCAGTTGCGTACGGTTCTGGAAGTTGCGCTGGATCCAGCCGCGCTGCACCATGACTGTCTGATTGCTGCCCTCCAATGCAAAAGGTGTCAGCACATAGAAGCCAGGCACGCCGTGCATCTGCCGGTTGTCGAGATAGACGGTTTGGGCTCCGAGCCACAGGCCGCGCAACCGCACGGGCCGCAGCATCTCGTCAGAACCCTTGTCGGTCGACAGAAACGTCTGTTGATCGAGCTCTGGGCGCCGGCTCTGCGCCTCGCTTTCGGCCTGCATCGCTTCTTTTTGCGCTGCGCGCGACAGTTGCCAGCGCCCGAGCGACGCCGTCGCGGCAATGGTCAGGATGGCTGCGATGGCGATGACCCAGAAACGGCCTCTCCGTGCGCCTTTCCACTCCTCGCTGGAGCGGGTGGGGGCAGCGCGACCGCTAGTCTGCCCGCGCATATCGGCATCGTGGTCTGGATCGCCGTTCAGCACGGGAGAAGGGCTGGTCGGCCGATAATGTGAGTCATGAAATATGTCATCGCCTTGGCGTTCGTGGGCATCCTGGCGAGCTTGGGATTTGCGCTGTTCTTCATGCTGAAGGACGGTCGCGACGGCAGAGCCAAGGGGGGCGGCATGGTGCGCGCCCTGACTGTTCGGATCGGCCTCTCGGTGGTTTTGTTCCTGTGCATTCTGATTGCCTGGAAACTCGGGTACATCCAGCCAGGGGGACTGCCGGTCGGCAAGTAGGTCTTGCCGGCGAGCATCGCCGCTGTTGATACACCACGCCCATGAAAAAAGCGCCTTGCGGCGCTTTTTTGCTGTGCCGTCGTTACCCGTCAAAGCCAATAGACCAACGTGTAGAGGCCCAGCCAGACAACGTCCACGAAATGCCAGTACCAAGCGGCGCCCTCGAAGCCGAAATGGCGCTCTGGCGTGAAATGCCCTGAGCGAAGGCGCAGCGTGATGAACAGCAGCATCAACATGCCGATGAAAACATGCAGCCCGTGAAAACCGGTCAACATGAAGAAAGTCGAGCCATAGGCGCCGGAACTCAGCTTGAGGTTCAGCTCGGTATACAGATGGTGGTACTCGTAGCCTTGCACGCCCAGGAACAGCACCCCGAGCAGCACCGTTACCCACATGAAGCGGATGCATTGGGCGCGATGACCGGCGCGCAACGCATGGTGGGCGATGGTGAGGGTCACGCCGGAAGTCAGCAGCAGCGCGGTGTTGATCGTGGGCAGCCAGAACGGCCCGACAGTCTGAAAAGGCTCGACGAGATCGGCAGGAGCGCCGGTTGCGCCCGCAGCCATGCTGGGCCACACCGCTTTGAAGTCAGGCCACAGCAGCGCATTGTCCAAGCTGCCCAGCGCCGGAAGCGCGTGCGTGCGCGCCCACCACAGCGCCGTAAAGAAAGCGCCGAAGAACATCACTTCCGAAAAAATGAACCAGCTCATGCTCCAGCGGAAGGACAAGTCAACCTTGTGGCCGTACTGGCCGCTTTCGCTCTCCGCGATGGATTCGCGAAACCAGACGAACAGCGTGGCCAACCAGATCACCATGCCCATGGCGAGGACGTAAGCGCCCCACTCATGGCTGTTGATCCATTGCGTCGCGCCGAAGATCACGAACAGCAGGCCGAGTGAGGCCATGACCGGATAGCCCGAAGGCCCGGGCACGAAATAGTAGGGCGTGGTGCCGTGCGTGGTTGAGCTCATATCAGGTCCTGGCTTTTTCTCTCGATTCAAATTCTTATGAAAGTGGCGCCTCAGGGCGCGACCACGAAGCGCACCACCAAGATCAGGCCGCCGACAAAGACGATCACGCCCGCAAAGGCCACGACGATGATGTGCAAGGGGTTCAGCTTGGCCAAATCTTCCTGGTAGGCACTGTTCTTCCGAACGCCGAAGAATGACCAACCCACCGCCTTGATGGTGCCCAGGAGTGAACCTTTACGCGGCTGCGGCGGTGCTTTCACGAATTGGGCCCCAGCGAAATGGGGGCCGTAGCCACCGGTGCAGGTGGCGTCTTGCCACCCACTTCGAAGAAGGTATAGGACAACGTGATCGTCTTCACGTCCTTCGAGATCTTCGGATCGATAACGAAAGCGACTGGCCATTGCTTTTTTTCGCCCGGCTCCAACGTGTACTGATTGAAGCAAAAGCATTCGAGCTTGTTGAAATACTGGGCCGCTTGCTGTGGCGCATAGCTTGGAATAGCCTGCGCAGCCATACGCCGGTTTTGCGAATTCTGGAACTCGTACATCACAGTGTTCAATTCACCCGGATGGACCACCAGTGAATTGAGTGCGGGCTTGAATTCCCACAGTCCTCGCGCGTTGGCGTCGAACTCGACCGTGATGGTGCGGCTTTTGTCGACCTGCGTATTGTCGGGCAAGCGTACGTCGGCGCCTCCAGTGGCGCCACCGGGAACCCTGAGTTCGGCGACTGCCAGCACGTTGATTCCCGTGACCTCACAGATCGTTCGGTACAAAGGCACCAGTGCATAGCCGAACGCGAACATGCCAACTGCGATCACGGCCAGCTTGCCGACCATACGTGCATTTTCGCGGCGGGTGCGTAGCGGCAAGCCCATACGTCCTTCAGCGGCTGAACCACACCATGCGAACGATGAAACCCACGAAGAAAAGCACCGCGATGGAGGCCAGGGTCAGGCCCATCCTGCGGTTGTTCTTCTTTTGTTCAGGCGTCATGGTGCGGACAGATCAGGCCAAGATGCGGGTGGCGGTCGGATCAAGCCGCGGAGGCGTTTCGAAGGTATGGAATGGCGCAGGAGAAGGCACTTCCCACTCGAGTCCTTCAGCGCCTTCCCACGGTTTTTGCGTGGCCTTCTCGCCTTTGCCGCGCATGACAGGCAGCACGACGAAGAAGAAGAAGTAGACCTGCGCAAAACCGAAGAAGAATGCACCGACCGACGCCACAGCATTGAAATCAGCGAATTGCATCGGGTAGTCAGCATAGCGTCGAGGCATGCCCGCGAGACCGAGAAAATGCATCGGGAAGAAGGTAACGTTGAACGAGATCAGCGACCACCAGAAGTGGATCTTGCCGCGCGTCTCGCTGTACATCACGCCTGTCCATTTCGGGCTCCAGTAATAGAAGCCGGCGAACATGGCGTACAAGGAGCCGGCCACGAGAACGTAGTGGAAATGCGCAACGACGTAGTACGTATCGTGAAGCTGGATGTCGATGGGGGCGACCGCGAGGATCAGCCCACTGAAACCGCCCATCGTGAAGACGAAGATGAAGCCGACCGCGAACAACATCGGTGTCTCGAAGCTCATCGAGCCCTGCCACATGGTCGCGATCCAGTTGAACACCTTGACCGCTGTCGGCACCGCGATCAACATCGTCGCGTACATGAAGAACAACTGCCCTGTCAACGGCATGCCCGAAGTGAACATGTGGTGCGCCCACACGATAAACGACAGGATGGCGATCGACGAGGTCGCGTACACCATCGAGGCGTAACCGAAGAGCCGCTTGCGGGCAAAAGCCGGCACTATCTGGCTGACGATGCCGAAGGCCGGCAAGATCATGATGTAGACCTCGGGGTGACCGAAGAACCAGAAGATGTGCTGGTACATCACCGGATCACCGCCGCCAGCGGGGTTGAAGAAGCTTGTCCCGAAGTGCCGATCGGTCAACGTCATGGTGATCGCGCCGGCCAGCACAGGCATTACGGCGATCAGCAGGTAGGCCGTGATGAGCCACGTCCAGCAGAACATCGGCATCTTCATCAGCGTCATGCCGGGGGCGCGCATGTTGAGAATCGTCACGATGATGTTGATCGATCCCATGATCGAAGAGGCACCCATGATGTGCATCGCGAAGATGCCGGCGTCCATCGATGGGCCCATCTGCAACGTCAGTGGCGCGTACAGAGTCCAACCGGTCGACGGCGCTCCACCCGGCATGAAAAAGGAACTGACCAGCATGAGCGAGGCAGGGATCAGCAGCCAGAAGCTGAAATTGTTCATGCGCGCGAAGGCCATGTCCGAAGCGCCGATCTGCAGTGGCACCATCCAGTTGGCGAACCCCACGAACGCCGGCATAATCGCGCCGAAAACCATGATCAGACCGTGCATGGTCGTGAACTGATTGAACAATTCCGGATTAAGGAACTGCAGTCCAGGCTGAAACAGCTCAGCGCGGATCAGCAGCGCGAGCACGCCGCCGATCATGAACATCGTCAGGCTGAACAACAGGTACAGCGTCCCGATGTCCTTGTGGTTGGTGGCAAACACCCAGCGGCGCCAGCCGACTGGCGCTCCGTGATGTTCGTCGTGCCCATGGTCGTCGTGGCCGGCCGCGTGGCCGTGGGGATCGAGGACTGCGCTCATGAAATCTTCCTTGGCAATTCGGGGATCGGCCGGCTTACTTGCCGCGCTGCGCCAGCACTTCGGCCGGCTGGACCAACTGCCCTGTCTTGTTCGACCAGGTGTTCTTGGTGTATGTGATGACGGAGGCGATGTCGGTGTCGCTCAACTTGGCCCATGACGGCATCGCGCCGTTGTTCTGACCCTTCAACAATACTTGAATCTGAATCGCGTGATCAGGATTCAGCACCTTTTCGTCGCCGTCGAGCGCCTTGATCGGGCCGGCGCCTTTGCCATTGGCCTGATGGCAAGCAGCACAGTTGCCCGCGTAGACCTTTTCGCCGCGCGCCAGCATGTCGGGCAAGGTCCAGACCTTGGTCGGATCGTCGAGCTTGGCCGCCGCTTCTTTCTTCTTGCCGGCAACCCAGGTGGAGTAGTCCGCTGCCGAGACCACTTTCACATGAATGGGCATGTACGAGTGCTCTTTGCCACAGAGCTTGGCACACTGCCCGTAGTAGTCGCCCACCTCTTGCGCACGAAACCACGTATCCCGCACGAAGCCCGGAATTGCGTCCTGCTGGATTCCGAGCGACTGCACTGCGAACGCGTGGATCACGTCCTCCGCCGTCGTGATGATCCGGACCTTCTTGTCGACCGGAACGACCAGCGGGTTGTCGACTTTCAGCAGATAGTCGGCCGGCGGCGCTTCCCCGTTCGGGCCCTTGGCGCCGTTGTTGGACATGGCACGGTGCGAACTGTCTAGCGTCGAGATGAAGGCGAGGCCTTCGCCCTCCCCCTTGATGTAGTCGTAGCCCCACTTCCACTGGTAGCCGGTCGTCTTGATCGTGAGATCGGCGTTGGTCGTGTCTTTCTGGGCGACAAGCACTTTGGTGGCGGGCAGTGCCATTACGATCACGATGAGGAAAGGAACGATAGTCCAGATGACTTCGACCACCACCGACTCATGAAAGTTGGCCGCCTTGTGTCCTGCCGCTTTCCGGTGCTTCCAGATCGAATAGAACATGATCGCGAAAACGGCCACGAAGATGACGGTGCACAGCACCATCATTGCGTTGTGCAGAAAGTACTGTTCCTGGGCGATCTTGGTCACGCCGACCGGCAAATTGAGCTGGCGAACGGAAGGGCCGCCAGCCAGATCGCTGACTGCATGTGCCGCGCCGCTGAACGCCGCGCCGGCCGCCAGCAGCAGATTCGCCGGCTTGTACTTTTTGCGCCAATTGCTCTTCATCGTGTTCACTTCTTGAAAACCAGTTAACCCTGTGACCGCATGTCGATGCCCGCTTGCGCACGCCTGCCTATTCAGGCGCTGCGCAATGCCATGCGAATCTCGCGCGCCAGCGCCGCGCGCAGCTCGGGGCGCACATAGCGCCCCACCCTGACCGAACGACCTTGTCCTGAAACTTCGATCAGCGAGCGGTCGCCCGCCTGCGGCTCGATCCGTACTTGATGCGGCAAAAATTCTGCCCGCTCATAGTGGCCGCCGTTCTCCAGTTCGACCACCAGCCGGCCACCCTGCAAGGCAATCTTTTCTCCGTCGGTCGCATGCCGCGCATACAGCATGAAAGCAACGCCGACCGCTGTCAGTTCGAGCCACGCGAACGGCAACACCAGAGGCGCCCCGTTGACCCAAAACACCGTGCCGATGCCGAGCGAAATTACGCACAGCGACGCATAGAGCCAGCCGAGCTGGCTCGGCGTGACCGAGCAATTGCGCTTCAAAAACCAGTGGATGCTCTGGCCTGAAACAGTGGCAAATCGAAACACGGAATTCGTCAAGGGGCGAGTTCGGCAAATCGGTGCGCCGCGACTGTCAGACCGATGTCCGATTAGCCTCGATCACGGGCCAATTCCCGCGAGTTCACGCATCGGCGGATTGTAGCGGGTGGTTTGTGCGCTAATCCCATCAGCCCGGCCGTCCGCGCTGCAGCATGGTGCGCATCTCGCGCAACGAAACCGCGCTTTCGGACGAAAGCGAAACGCGTGGAGTCGGCTTGAAGGCATGGCCGTAGATGATCTCGAAGGTCAGCGTGATGCGCCCTTCGTTTTCGGCGATGCCATGCAATTCGCTTAAAGCATCGCCCAGCCGCCTGCGCCAGCCTTTGCCGCGCAATTGTGCAAACCGCGCAGGATGCAGGTTGCGCCCGAGCGTGCGAAGTTCGGCCAGCGCCGCCTCCGGTGTGGCCCAGGTCAGCACGATGCGCTCCATGTCCATGACAGGCTCGGCAAATCCAGCGCCGACCAGCATGTCACCCCAGTCGTGCATGTCGGTGAACTCATGGCCGGCTGGCGGCCAGCCATGGCGTGCATAGAGGGCACGAAGCTCATGCACCGTGTCGGGGCCGAAACACGAAAACATGAGGAAGCCGTTGGTGGCGACCGAACGATGCCATTCGCCGATGAGCGCTTGCGGATCGGCCGCCATATGCAGCGCCATGTTGGCCCATAGCAAATCGACGCCAGTCTCAGGCAAGCTATCGAATCGCGCGGCGCCGCCCTGCCAGCGGCGCGCGTTCCACCAGGGGACCGACACGGCCGCGGCGGTTCGCTCGACCAGCCCGCGCTCCTGCTCCACGACATAGGAAGCCGCCTTGGGATAGCGCTTCGACACCAGTGCGTGCGCCTCGAGCCCACCGTGCAGCGGCGACCAGTCGGCCCACGTCGCGGGCTGCGCCTTGATCCACTGCAATCGGTCCTCCATGCGTCGACCGATTTCTTCATGCAGCCAGGGCGATCCTTCTGCGGGAACCCAGCGCAACCAGCGTGCTGCCGCCGCGGGGTCGATGGTCGGCGGGCGTCGTTCGGGAGCAGTGGACATGGGTCGGCCAGTATATTGAGCGATGTCCGGCCCTTGGCTCGCAGGCCTTTTGCGGCCGATCTCTTCATTGCGTCCTGCCTGGCTCGAGCATCTGCCGAGCCAGTGCGCGGTGTGCCGCGCGTGGCCGTCGCGTCGCATGTGCGATGACTGCGTGATGCGCTTCGCGCCGCCGACGCTGCGTTGCCGGACCTGTGCGTCGCCGCTGCCCGATGGCCTTTCGCAGTGCGGCGACTGCGTAAAGCAGGCCCCGCCGCTCGATGCTTGCATGGCTGCGTGCGCCTACGTCTGGCCCTGGCCGGAATGCATCGCGCAGTTCAAGTTCAGAGGAGACGCCGGCTGGGCTGCTCCGCTCGCGACCTTGATGCGCAGCACACCTTGGGTCGAGCCGGCGCTCGATGCGTGCGACCTGGTGCTGCCGATGCCGCTGTCGCGCGAACGGCTGCGCGAGCGCGGTTTCAATCAGGCGTACGAACTGGCCTGTCGCCTGGCGCCCAAAAGGAAATGCGACGCGACCTTGCTGCTACGCACGCGTGAAACGACGGCGCAGAGCGGACTGACGCGCGCCGAGCGGCTGCGCAACCTTCAAGGCGCTTTCGCGTTGGAGCCCCTGCGCGCGACGGCGGTGCAAGGCAAGCGCATCGTGCTCGTCGACGATGTGATGACCAGTGGCGCATCGATGTTCTCGGCGGCGCAGGTTCTGCGAACGGCCGGCGCGGCGCACATCACGGCCGTCGTGCTGGCGCGCACCGATCCGCCTAGCTGATCGGCAGACCTTCGGGTGTCGCGCCCGTTGCGACAATGCGTGGATGTTTCATATCGTCCTGGTCGAGCCCGAGATTCCACCCAACACCGGCAATGTGATTCGCCTTGCCGCCAACACCGGCTGCATGCTGCATCTGGTCGAGCCGCTGGGGTTTTCCATGGATGACCGGCTGCTGCGCCGTGCCGGACTGGACTATCACGAGTACGCCGAAGTGCGCCGCTACGCCGGCTGGCAGCAATTGCTCGACAGCGAATCACCACCGCCCGATCGCATGTTCGCGCTCACGACGCGCGGCAGCCGTCCGGTCCATGAGGTGGCATTTGCAGACGGCGACTGGCTGGTGTTCGGTTCGGAAACCAAGGGACTCGACCCCGGATTGCGCGAGTCATTCCCCCAAGCGCAGCGACTGCGGCTGCCGATGCGAGAAGGCCAGCGCAGCCTGAACTTATCGAACGCGGTGGCAGTGACCGTGTTCGAAGCCTGGCGACAGATCGGGTTCAGATAACCCGATCTGCGCTGCATTACTTGTAGCGACGCACCACCGACTCGGCCACGCACGCCGGCTTGGGCGAGCCTTCCAGCTCGATCGTCGTTTCCCAGGTCATCTGCAGACCGTCGTTGGCAATCGGCTCCGATGTCAGAAGCTTCATGCGCCCGCGCAGCCGACCGCCGACAGGCACAGGCGCCATGAAGCGGACGCGATTCAAACCGTAGTTCACGCCCATGCGCGACTCGGTCACTTCGAAAGCCGCTTCGTAGAACTTCGGCAACATCGACAGCGTGAGAAAGCCGTGCGCGATCGGCCCGCCGAAAGGTCCAGCCTTGGCGCGCTCAACATCGACGTGAATCCACTGATGGTCGCCCGTCGCGTCAGCGAACCGATTCACCTGCTCCTGCGTCACGGTGATCCAGTCGCTCACCGCGACCTCCTGGCCAACGCAGTCGGCAAGATCCTGAAGGGTCTGGAATGTTTTCATGGCGGCACTCTAGCGCCGCGTCGGTCGGCGCGGCTGTCTGAAGCGTGACAGGGCTTGCCCCGATTGCGCTATGTTCGCGAGATGAGCTCAACCACCGCAACGGCTTCGAAGTCGCCCACCATTTATTTGCTGGCGGCGCATCCGCACTGGCGCGACTCGCGCGTCAATCGGCAGCTGGTGCGAGCCGCCCGCGGCGTCGAAGGAGTCGAAGTCAACGACCTCTACGACAGCTATCCCGACTATGCGATCGACGTCGAAGCCGAGCAAGCCAAGCTCGCTCGCGCCGATCTGGTCGTGCTCATGCATCCAATCCACTGGTATTCGATGCCGCCGCTTCAGAAGCTCTGGCTCGACGAGGTCTTGAGCTACGGCTGGGCTTATGGCACCGGAGGCACCGCGCTGGTTGGCAAGGACTTGTGGCTGGTCGCCACCACCGGCGGCCCTGAAGAGAGCTACCACCCGCAGAGCTACAACCGCTATTTCTTCGACGCGTTTTTGCCGCCCTATGAGCAGACCGGCGTCCTCTGCGGCATGCGCTTTTTGCCGCCGCTCATATTGCACGGCGCCCGCAGCGCAAGCGACGACGAGGTCCAGTCGCATGTCCAGACTTTCTCCGAGCGACTGGGCAGCTTTCCGAACTGGCCCGAGATCGACGCGCTCGGCGATTGCCCAACCTGCGTGGTACCGCCGACCGACCGGCCGCAAGAGGATGAGGATGCAGCGGCGATGTCGCGCGAATTCGGCAAGGCGCTGAGCAATGTTCCCGCTGCCATGTCCGGCACGGCAGAAAGCGCCTGAGCATGGAACACGCACCGGTCTGGCTGACGAGCAGCCTCATCTATCTGGGCGCCGCCGTATTGGTGGTGCCGCTTTCCAAAGCGCTGGGCCTCGGTTCGATCATCGGCTACCTGGTGGCGGGCATTGCCATCGGCCCCTGGGGACTCGGACTGGTGTCGAGCGTCGAGGACGTGCTGCACTTTGCCGAATTCGGCGTCGTGTTGATGCTCTTTCTGGTTGGGCTCGAACTGGAGCCCAAGCGGCTCTGGAACTTGCGACGACCGATCTTCGGCTGGGGCCTGGCGCAGGTCGCGAGCTGCGCCGTCGTGCTCTTCGGTATCGGCTGGTTGGCCGGCGCCGAATGGCGTGTCGCGCTGGTCGCCGCGCTGGGGCTCGCGTTGTCGTCCACCGCCATCGCCTTGCAGGTTTTCGGCGAGCGCAACCTGCTGAAGACCAGCAGCGGCCAGGCCGGCTTTTCGATCCTGCTGTTCCAGGACGTGGCCGCCATTCCGATCCTCGCGCTGCTGCCGTTGCTGGCCGGCGCTGCCGCTGGTGCACAGCAAGTGACAGGCCTCGACCGGCTCTTCGAAGGCCTGAAGATCGTCGGCGTGATCGCCGGCATCGTGTTGGGCGGCCGGCTCGCGTTGCGCCCCTTGCTGCGCTGGATCGCCCGCAGCAAAACGCCCGAAATCTTTACTGCCACCGCGCTGCTGTTGGTCGTCGCCATCGCGGCGCTGATGCAGTTCGTCCACCTGTCGATGGCCCTCGGCGCCTTCTTGGCCGGCGTGCTGCTGGCAGAAAGCGAATACCGACGCGAGCTCGAGACCGACATCGAGCCCTTCAAAGGCTTGCTGCTCGGACTCTTCTTCATCGCAGTGGGTATGTCGATCAACTTCGGCGTGTTGATCGCGCAGCCGCTGATGATGGCTTTGCTGGTCGTCGGCTTCATGGTCGTCAAGCTGGTGGTGATCTACGCGCTCGCCAAGGCGATGGGTATCCCGTACCAGCAGCGACCCGTGTTCACGTTGCTGCTGGCGCAGGGCGGCGAGTTCGCCTTCGTGGTGTTCCAGGCGGCCGGGCCCAACGTGTTGCCACCGGAAGTGACGTCGCTCCTCATCGGCGCGGTCGCGTTGTCGATGTTGTTGTCTCCATTGCTGCTGGTCGCAATCGACAAGTGGGTGCTACCCCGTTACAACGAATACGCGAAGAACGCAGGGCCGAAGATCGACGAAATTTCCGAGCAGCAGGAGCCCAAAGTGCTGATCCTCGGGTTCGGCCGCTACGGCCAGATCATTGGCCGCATGCTGTGGTCGCAAGGCCTGCCGCTCACCGTGCTCGATCACGATTCGGACACGGTCGAAGGCCTTCGTGAGTTCGGTTTCAGGGTGTTCTACGGCGACGCCACGCGGCTCGACCTGTTGCGCACAGCTGGCGCCGCCACGGCGCGGGTGGTGGTCGTGGCGGTCGACGACATCGAACAGTCGCTCACCATCGTCGACTTGTTGCGCGAGCACTTTCCCCAAGCCCGTGTGGTGGCCCGCGCACGCAACCTCAGGCACTTGTACCAATTGCGCGATCGCGGCGTGGAACACATCGAGCGCGAAGTGTTCGAGTCATCCCTGCGCAGCGCGCGCGCCACTCTTGAAGGGCTCGGCTGGCCGGCGTACGAAGCACGCGAAACGGCAATGCGGTTTCGCGCCCGGAACATCAAACTGATGGACGCGACCTATCCGCACTACAAGGACCGGGCCAAGGTGATCGCCGTGGCCAAGGAAGGCCGTCAGCAGTTCGAAGAACAGATGACGAAGGAACGCGAGGAGCGGCAGAAGCGGTCGGGAGTCGACTGGGGCAAGCTGGAATCGGAGGAAGAGCAGAGCTTGCCCTGAGGGATCCGGGACTGCGCGGACCGATCAGCGCACAGGGGCCCTCAGCTGGCAACCGCCTGATCCAGCCTCAACAACCGCACCGCATTCCCCTTCAAGATCCCGGGCACCACTTCCGGCTTGAACCCCGCCCCTTCAAAGTCTTTCAGCCACTTGTCGGGGGTGATGAGCGGGTAGTCGCTGGCAAAAAGAATCCGGTCTTTGAGCAGCGTGTTGGCGTATTGCACCAACTGCTTGGGAAAATACTTCGGGCTCCAGCCAGACAGGTCGATCCACACGTTGGGCTTGTGCGTCGCCACGCTCAATGCTTCGTCTTGCCACGGAAAACTTGGGTGCGCCATGACGATCTGCATGTCCGGAAAGTCGATGGCCACATCGTCCAGATGCATCGGGTTGCTGTACTCCAGGCGCAGTCCGCCACCGCAACGCATGCCCGAGCCGATGCCGCTGTGACCGGTGTGAAAAACGGCGGGCAAGCCGTACTCAGCAATGATTTCGTACAGCGGCCACGCCATCTTGTCGTACGGGTGAAACGCTTGCATCGTCGGGTGAAACTTGAAGCCCTTCACACCATAGTCTTCGATCAGTCGGCGTGCCTCGCGCGCGCCCATTTTTCCCTTGTGCGGATCGATGCTGGCGAAGGCAATCATGATGTCGCTGTTCTTCTGCGCAGCCTCGGCGATCTCTTCATTCGGGATGCGCCGGCGACCGGTGTTGGACTCGGCGTCGACCATGAACATCACCAGCCCGATCTTGCGTTCGCGGTAGTGGTCGATGCTCTCCTGGATGGTCGGCCGCTTGCCCGCCTTGAAGTACTTGTCTGCGGCGCGGTCGTACTCCTCGCCGTAGTTGTCGAACGGGTTCCAGCAGCTGATTTCGGCGTGCGTATGGGTGTCGATGGCAACGAGGTTGGCGTGGTCCATGGCGCTGTCTCCTATTTGTGGTCGGGCTGAGGGTAAGTCCCAATGTCGAGGTCGACTTTGCGCCTTGAATTGGTTATCTTGCATAACCATAATCGAAGCCAACACGGATTGCAATCATGACTCACCCCGATCTCCAGCTAGAAATCCTCGACGACGTCGCCGTGGTTCGCCTCACACGCATCGCCAAGCGCAACGCGCTGTCCGACGGCCTCATCCTGGCCTTGCGCGACGCCTTCGAGAGCCTGCCCGACACGGTACGCGCCGCAGTCGTCGACGGCGAAGGTCCGCACTTCTGCGCCGGCCTCGATTTGAGCGAGCTGAAAGAGCGCGATGCCGGCCAGGGTATGAAGCATTCGCGCATGTGGCACGCCGCTCTCGAGCGCGTGCAATACGGGCCGGTTCCCGTCATCGCGGCACTGCACGGCGCGGTGGTCGGCGGTGGGCTCGAGCTGGCCAGCGCCTGCCACATCCGCGTGGCCGACACCTCGACCTTCTATGCGCTGCCCGAAGGCTCGCGCGGCATTTTTGTCGGCGGCGGCGGCTCGGTGCGCATCCCCAAGCTCATCGGCGTGGCCCGCATGACCGACATGATGCTCACGGGCCGCGTCTACAACGCCGAAGACGGCGAGCGCGTCGGCTTCGCGCAGTACCTGGTGCCCGAAGGCACCGCATTCGACAAGGCGCTCGAACTCGCCAGGCGCGTGGCCAAGAACGCGCCGCTCACCAACTACGCGCTGATGCACGCGCTGCCGCGTATCGCCGAACAACCGGCCGACCAGGGCTTCTTCACCGAAGCGCTGATCGCCGGCATTGCACAGAGCGCACCCGAAGCCAAGGAACGCGTGCGCGACTTCCTCGAAGGCCGCGCTGCCAAGGTCGCCAAGTCATGAGCACGGGCGCAGCCCCCAGATATCGTTCGCTCGCCTTCGGCGTCACGCGCGGGGTGCTGCGCGAAGGCGCATCGGGTACGCGTTACCTGAGCGCCGAAGCACCGTTGGTGGCAAGCGCAGAACGCATGACCGACCGACTCGTCCATTGGGCCGAAGTCGCGCCCGATCGCACCTTTGTCGCGCGCCGCGAGCGCAAGGCCGATGGCAGCACCGGCGCATGGCGTCATGTGACCTTTGCGGAGGCGCTGCAGCATGCGCGGCGCATCGGGCAGGCGCTGCTCGACCGTGGGTTGCACGCCGATCGGCCGCTCGCCATCCTGAGCGAGAACGGCATCGAACACGCACTCCTCGCGCTGGGTGCGCTCTACGTCGGCGTGCCGCACTGCTCGGTGTCGCCGCCCTACTCCGTCGTCAGTCAGGACTTTGAAAAACTGCGCCACGTGCTCGACACGCTGACGCCCGGCCTGGTGTTCGCGAGCGATGCGGCACGCTTCGGCCGCGCCATCACCGCAGCGGTACCGGCCGACACCGAAGTCGTGCTGGGCGAAGGCTCGATCGAAGGGCGCGCTGCGCTGTCTTTCGCCGAGCTCGACGCCACCGTCGCGACGCCGGCGGTCGATGCCGCGATGCGCGCCACCGGGCCCGACACGATCGTCAAGTTCCTCTTCACCTCGGGCTCGACCAAGCTGCCGAAAGCGGTCATCAACACGCACCGCATGTGGTGCGCCAACCAGCAGCAGTTGCGCCAGTCGATTCCGGCGCTGGAAGACGAGCCGCCGGTGCTGATCGACTGGCTGCCGTGGAACCATACCTTCGGCGGCAACCACAACGTCGGCATCGTGCTGGCCAACGGCGGCACGCTCTACATCGACGACGGCAAGCCGACGCCGTCGGGCATGGCCGAGACGCTGCGCAACCTGCGCGAGATCGCGCCGACCATGTACTTCAACGTGCCGACCGGTTTCGAAGCCATCGCCAACGCGATGGAAACCGACACCGTCCTGCGCAAGAACCTGCTCTCGCGCGTGAAGATGTTTTTCTATGCCGGTGCCGCGCTGTCGCAGCCGGTCTGGGACAGCCTGCATCGCACGCAGGAAGCCGAAGTCGGCGAGCGCATCGTGATGGGCACGGGGCTCGGCATGACCGAGTCGTCGCCCTTCGCGCTGTACATCACGAGCCCGCAGGTGTCGTCAGGCGATCTGGGTCTGCCGGCACCCGGCATCGACTTGAAGCTCGTCGAGGTCGACGGCAAGACCGAGGTGCGCTACCGCGGGCCGAACATCACGCCTGGCTACTGGCGCGCGCCCGAAGCCACCGCCGAAGCCTTCGATGAAGAAGGCTTCTTCTGCACCGGCGACGCGGTGACCTGGATCGACCCTGACGACATCCACAAGGGCCTGCGCTTCGACGGCCGCATCGCCGAAGACTTCAAGCTGGCGACGGGTACCTTCGTGAGCGTCGGCCCGCTGCGCGCGAAGATCATCGCGGCCGGCGCGCCGTACATCCAGGATGTGGTGCTGACCGGCATCAACCTGAAGGAAGTAGGCGCGCTGATCTTCCCGACGCAAGCCGTGCGCAAACTCGCCGGCTTGCCCGCCGATACGCCGATGCAAGACGTGCTGCAGAGCACGCCGGTGCAGACCTACTTTCAAGGCGTGGTCGACACGCTGGCGCAGCACGCGACCGGCAGTGCCAATCGCATCGCGCGGGCGCACCTCGTGTCCGTGCCACCCTCGATCGACAAGGGCGAAGTGACCGACAAGGGCTCCATCAACCAGCGCTCGGTGCTGAAGCATCGCGCTGTGGAGGTCGAGGCGCTGCACACCGGCGCGCTGCTGTACACCTTGCAACCGAAATTGCAACCGACACCCCGAGGAGACAAGCAATGAAGATCGAAGGACAAGCCGCACTGGTCACGGGCGGCGCATCGGGCCTGGGCGAAGCGACCGCACGCGAGCTCGCGCGCCTGGGCGCCAAGGTCGCCGTGCTCGACCGCAATGCCGAGCTCGCAGCGAAGGTCGCAGCCGACATCGACAAAGAGTTTGGAGACGGCTGCGCCGTGGCGTGCGCGTGCGACATCACCGACACCGCGAGCGTCATCGCCGCGCTGGACAAAGCCGCCGCGGCGCACGGCCCGGCGCGCATTCTGATGAACGTCGCGGGCATCGGCAGTGCGAAACGCATCGTCGGCAAGGACGGCAATCCGGCGCCACTCGAAGACTTCGTGCGCGTGGTCAATATCAACCTGATCGGCGGCTACAACATGGCGCGGCTCTTCGCCGCGGCCTGCGCCAAGCTCGATCCACTCGACAACGGCGAGCGCGGGGTGATGCTCTTCACCGCTTCCGTCGCCGCCTTCGATGGCCAGGTCGGGCAGCAGGCTTACAGCGCATCGAAAGGTGGGCTGGTCGGCATGACCTTGCCGATGGCGCGCGACCTGGCGCAGCACGCCATCCGCGTGTGCACCATCGCGCCGGGCTTGTTCGCCACGCCGTTGCTGATGGAACTGCCCGAAGCAGTGCAAAAATCGCTGGCTGCATCGATCCCGTTTCCGCCGCGGCTGGGCAAGCCTTCGGAGTTCGCCGAGCTCGCCTGTCACATCGTCACCAACGGCCACCTGAACGGCGAAGTGATTCGCCTCGACGGTGCGCTGCGCATGGCGCCGCGCTGAGATTGCGGCCACCCGCTTCTCATTCCAATTCGCTCCCTTAGAGACAGTCAGATGAAGTTCACCAAAACCATCCTCGCTACCGCGTTCGCACTGATGACCATGGCCGCGCACGCCGACCTCACCATCGGCGTGGTGCAACCCCTGACCGGCCCGGCCTCGGGCCTCGGTATTCCCGTCAAGAACGCGGTTGCCCTCTGGCCCAAGACCATCGCCGGTGAAACCCTCAAGGTCATCGTGCTCGACGACGCGAGCGACCCGACGGCCGGCGTCAAGGCGACGCAGCGGCTCATCACCGAAGACAAGGTCGACGTGCTGGTCGGCTCGACCGCCACGCCGGTAGCGATTCCAATGGCCGAAGTGGCGGCCGAATCGGGCACGCCGCAGATCTCGACCGCACCGGCATCGCTGCCGCCCGGCAAGGACAAGTGGATGTTCCGCCTGCCGCAATCGAACGCGGTGATGGCGGTCGCGGTCGTCGGCCACATGAAGAAGATGGGCGTGAAGACGGTCGGCTTCCTCGGCTACACCGACGCTTACGGCGAAGGCTGGCTGAAAGACTTCACGGCAGAAGCCGAGAAGAACGGCATCAAGATCGTCGGCACCGAACGCTTCGCCCGCGCCGACACCAGCGTGACCGCGCAAGCGCTCAAGCTCACCTCGGCCAACCCCGACGCCATCCTGATCGTCGCCTCGGGCAGCGGTGCGGGCATGCCGCAAAAGGCCATCATGGAGCGCGGCTTCAAGGGCAAGGTCTACCAGACGCACGCCGCCGCCACGCAAGACCTGATGCGCACCGCAGGCAAGGATGCCGATGGCGCCTACGTGGTGTCCGGCCCGGCCGTCATCGCCGAGCAACTGCCCGACAGCCATCCTTCGAAGAAGATGGCGATCACCTTCGTCGAAACCTACGAGAAGGCTTACGGGCCGGGCTCGCGCAACCAGTTCGCCGGCCACGGATCGGACGCGCTCGTCGTGCTCGAAAAAGCGGTACCGATCGCGCTCAAGAAGGGCAAGCCCGGCACGCCGGAGTTTCGCGCTGCACTGCGCGATGCGCTCGAAACCATGGGCCGTACGGTGCTGGCGCACGGCGTCATCAACTGGTCGCCGACAGACCATTGGGGCTACACCAACGAAACCGGCGTGATGCTGAAAGTCGTCGACGGCAAGTTCAAGGTCGAGCAGTAAACACACACACGCAGAAAGCCGGCCCGTCACGTTATGGATTTTTCGATCGCCAGCATCCTGACGCTGGACGGGCTCACCAACGGCGCGATCTACGCGCTGTTGGGCATGGGCATCGTGCTCGTGTTCACCGTCACACGCGTCATCTTCATTCCCCAGGGCGAGTTCGTTGCGTACGGTGCACTGACCCTGGCGATCTTTCAAACCGGAAAGGTGCCGGGCACGGTGTGGCTGCTGATCATCCTGGCGGCGGTCGCGGCGCTGATGGAGCTGGTCACGACGTGGCGGCACCGTGGCGGCAACGCTGCAGCCGCAGCGCCCGCCCTCAAGGCGGCACTCAAGACCTTCGTCATTCCGGCGGTGATCTGCGCGGTGTCGGCCTGGGCCGGGCCGCGCAATTTGCCGCTGGCGGTGCAGGCGCTGCTCACCATCTGCATCGTGACCGCCTTCGGTCCGCTGGTGTACCGCGTGGCATATCAATCGCTGGCCGGATCGAGCTCGCTGGTTCTGCTGATCGTCTCGGTCGGCGTGCACTTCGCGATGACCGGACTTGGACTCTTGTTCTTCGGCGCCGAAGGCTTTCGCAATCCGTCGTTCTGGGATGTGCGCTTTGCACTGGGCCCGCTCAACCTGAGTGGGCAGACGATCATCATCTTCGGCGCGTCGGCGGCGTTGATCGTGCTGCTGTGGCTCTTCTTCGAGCGCAGTCTGTATGGCAAGGCGCTGCGCGCGACCGCGGTCAACCGCCTCGGCGCGCGGCTCATGGGCATCTCGACGCAGAACGCGGGGCAGCTCACCTTCGCGATGGCCGGCCTCATCGGCGCACTGTCGGGCCTGCTCATCGGGCCGACCACGACGATCTTCTACGACTCCGGTTTTCTGATCGGCCTCAAGGGTTTCGTGGCGGGCGTGATCGCCGGCCTGTCGAGCTATCCCGGCGCGCTCCTTGGTGCGCTGGCGGTCGGCATCATCGAATCGTTCGGCTCGTTCTGGGCCAGTGCTTTCAAGGAAGTAATCGTGTTCACCATCATCCTGCCGGTGCTGTTGTGGCGCTCGCTGGCCAGCGGTGGATCGGACGAGGAGCACTGACATGGCACTTGCTTCCACTCTCGATTCACTGCCCACCGGGCCGGCACGCAGGAACGTTGTGCGGGCCTGGGGGCCGCTGCTCGCCATCCTCGTCCTGGTCGCGCTGCCCCTGCTGCCGCTGCCCGACTTCTGGATCCTCCAGCTCAACTACATCGGCATCTACGCGTTGCCCGTACTCGGCCTGGTGCTGCTCACCGGCGTCGGCGGCCTGACCTCCTTCGGGCAAGCCGCCTTCGTCGGCATCGGCGCGTACACCACCGCCTATTTGACGGTGAACCTGGACATGTCGCCATGGTTGACGCTCTTCATCGGCCTGGGCCTGACCGCTCTCAGTGCGGCCTTCATCGGCGTCATCACACTGCGCATGTCGGGCCACTACCTGCCGCTGGCGACCATCGCCTGGGCGCTGGCGCTCTACTACCTCATGGGCAACCTCGATGCGCTCGGCAAATACGACGGCATCCTGGGCGTCAAGGGCCTGTCGCTGTTCGGCTTCGAGTTCGGCAAGCAGCGGATCTTCTACGCGCTGGTATGGGCGCTGGTGCTGATCGCTTCCTTCGCCGTCATACGGCTGCTCGATTCACGCAGCGGCCGCGCCATCCGCGCGCTGGCCGGTGGCTCGCAGATGGCCGAGGCGATGGGCGTCAACACGCTGCGCTTCAAGATCGGCATCTTCGTGCTGGCGGCGCTGTTCGCGTCGGTGTCGGGCTGGCTCTATGCGCACTTCCAGCGGACGGTGAACCCTTCGCCGTTCGGTCTGAAGATGGGCATCGAGTACCTCTTCATGGCCGTGCTGGGCGGCGCGGCGCACGTGTGGGGCGCAATCGCCGGCGCCGGCATCGTCAAGCTGCTGGAAGACCAGTTGCAGGTGCTGCTGCCGCGGCTGATCGGCACCAGCGGCAACTACGAACTCATCGTCTTCGGCATCATGATCGTGCTGGTGCTCAAGTACCTGCCGGACGGCGTTTGGGCCTTCGTCGACCGGCGCCTGCCGCGACCGCACCGGGCGCGAGACTGGGGTGACGGCGCTAACGTTACCGAGTTGCCCACACGCACCCGGCCGGCCGCCGGCGAAGTGGTGCTCGACGTGCAGGCCATCCGCAAGACCTTCGGCGGACTGGTGGCCGTCAACGACATCAGTTTTCAGACGCGCGCCGGGCAAGTCGTCGGGCTGATCGGGCCGAACGGTGCGGGCAAGTCGACCACGTTCAACCTGGTTACCGGCGTGCTCGGGTTGTCCGGCGGCACGGTCAAGTTCCGCGGTGAGCGCATCAGCGGCCTGCCCTCCCGCAAGATCGCCGAACGTGGCGTCGCGCGCACCTTTCAGCACGTGAAGATGGTGCCCGACATGACGGTGCTGGAGAACGTCGCACTCGGCGCGCATCTGCGCGGCCGCAAGGGCGCCATCGCCGCGATGCTGCGCACCGACCGCGGTGAAGAGCGCGCACTGTTCCGCGAAGCCGAGCGGCAACTGCAGCGCGTCGGCATGGGCGACATCACGAACGAGCTGGCCGGTAACCTCGCGATGGGCCAGCAGCGGCTGCTGGAGATCGCCCGCGCCCTCTGCGCCGACCCGGCCTTGCTGCTGCTCGACGAACCCGCCGCCGGCCTGCGCCACAAGGAGAAGCAGGCGCTGGCCGATGTGCTGCGCGGCCTGCGGGCGGGCGGCATGAGCATCCTGCTGGTCGAACACGACATGGGCCTGGTGATGGACATCTGCGACCACATCGTGGTGATGGAGTTCGGCACGCATTTGATGGAAGGCACGCCCGGCGAAGTGCAGCGCAGCGACAAGGTGCGCGCGGCTTACCTGGGCACGGAACACTGATGACCACACCTCTTCTCCAGATCCGAGACCTGCATGCCGGCTATGGCCGCGCCGAGGTGCTGCATGGCATCGACCTGCAAGCCGGCGAGGGCAGCGTCGTGACGGTGATCGGCCCCAATGGCGCGGGCAAGTCGACCTTGCTCAACGCGCTCATGGGGGTGCTGCCGGCCAAGGGGGTCATCGAGTATCGCGGGCAGTCGATCGCCGCGCTGTCGCTCGAAGAACGCGTGATGCTCGGCATCGCGCTGGTGCCCGAAAAGCGAGAGCTCTTCGGCACCATGCCGGTCGAAGACAACCTCGTGCTCGGCGCGTTCCGGCAGGTGCGCATCGGCAACCGGCAATGGCGCGACCAGATCGACCAGGTCTACACGCTGTTTCCCCGCCTCAAGGAGCGACGCACGCAATTGGCGGGCACGCTGTCGGGTGGCGAGCGGCAGATGCTGGCGTTGGGCCGCGCGCTGATGTCGCGGCCATCGCTCCTGATGCTCGACGAGCCGAGCCTGGGGCTGGCGCCGCTGGTGGTGCAGGAGATCTTCCGCACAGTGAGTGCGCTGCGTGCCACCGGCGTGACCATCTTGCTGGTCGAGCAGAACGCACGCGCTGCGCTCGAAGTGGCCGACCACGGGTATGTGCTGGAGATGGGCAGCGTGAGCCTCGAAGGCGCGGCGCGCGATTTGGCAGGGGATTCGCGGGTCATCGATACCTATCTGGGCGCTGCGCGGGCCTGAGCGCAAGCGCGATCACATGAACTACCAACCCAACCCCGAAGACGTCCGCTTCGTCCTGCACGCCGTGCTCGACGCGACGCCGCAACTCCGTGCCCTTGCACCATTCGCCGAGATCGACGAAGACCTGCAGATTCAGGTACTCGACGAAGCCGCGAAGTTCGTCGCCGAAGTCGTTGCGCCGGTGAACCGTGCGGGCGATGAAATCGGCTGCCGCCTGGTCGATGGCGAAGTCATCACGCCGCCTGGTTTTCGTGAGGCCTACGCAGGCTTTCAGCAAGGCGGATGGCCTGCCCTGTCGGCTGAAACCGAAGACGGCGGACAAGGCTTGCCGGGCGTGCTGGAAGCGATCGTGTTCGAGTGGTTGAGCGGTGCCAACCACGGCCTGACGATGGCGCCGGGCTTGCTGCACGGTGCCTATGAATGCCTGAAGCACCATGCCAGCGCTGAACTGAAGCAACGCTATCTGACGAAGATCGCGACCGGCGAGTGGCTCGCCACGATGTGCCTGACCGAAGCGCATGCCGGCAGCGACCTGGGCCAGGTGCGCACGCGCGCCGAGCCGCAACTCGACGGCAGCTATCGCGTCAGCGGCGCCAAGATTTTCATCTCCGGCGGCGAGCACGACCTGACGACCAACATCGTTCACCTGGTGTTGTGCCGGCTGCCGGATGCACCCGCAGGGCCCAAAGGGTTGTCTCTGGTCCTGATCCCGAAGGTGTTGCCCGACGGCCGACGCAACGCGGTGCAGTGCGACCGCATCGAAGAGAAGATGGGCCTGCATGGCAGCTCGACGTGCAGCATGCGTTTCGACGGCGCGGAAGGCTGGCTGATCGGCGAGCAGAACCGCGGTTTGGCCGCCATGTTCGTCATGATGAATTCGGCCCGGCTGCACTGCGCGATGCAGGGCATCGGCCTGCTCGACGCCGCCTGGCAAAAGGCCGATGCGTATGCCAGCGAGCGGCGACAGATGCGCGCGCCGGTGCAAGCGAACGTCGCAGCGCCAGCATCGCGCGGCGCTGAATCGGCTGACCTTATCGCCGAGCACCCAGCGATGCGCCGCATCCTCAATACGCAACGCGCCTGGATCGACGGCGCCCGCGCCATCGCCTACCGCACCGCCATTCAACTCGACGTTGCAAAGCACGCGTCGGACGTCAAGACGCGCGACCGCGCGCAGCGCTGGTGCGCCCTCGTCACGCCGGTGATGAAAGCCGCCTGTACACAGCAAGCCTTCAGCGGCGCGAGCGAATGCCTGCAGGTCTTTGGCGGCCATGGCTACGTGCGCGAGTGGGGCATCGAACAGGTGGTGCGCGATGCGCGCGTGACCATGATCTACGAAGGCACCAACGAGATCCAGGCGATCGATCTGCTGGTGCGCAAAGTGCTGGTCGACGGCGGCACCGGCATGTCGGGCGTGCTGATCGAGATGCGTGACCAGCTCGAGGCCTCGCGCGAAACCGATGCCAACGTGCAGCGGCGTCTCGCCCAGTTGCGCTATCTCACCACCACGCTGGCAATGGCCGCCCACATCGATCCGGTCCTGCCTTACGAGGTGGCCGACGACTACCTACGGGTCGTCATGATCGTGATGCTTGCATGGGCCTGGGCGCGCATCGACGTGGCGGCGGCGGTGGCCAATGTCGAGTCGAGCCGCTGGTCGCGACCTGCAGCGGCATTCCGGCGCTGGGTACTGCCCGAATTCGACATGCGGCTCGGCATCGTCAAGCGCGCGTGCGACGTGGTGATCGCGGCGCAGGCCGAGCGGACGACCGCTCCGACGACCGCGTGACGCAGGCAGATCGCGGCGCTACGCTCGGCACATGACCACCGCCCGAAAAAAATCAGCAGCGGTCGCTATGTCGCAAGCCGAGCATCCCGCCGCCGCCGCGTCGCGCCACGACCGCACCGATCGCCTCGACAGCCGGGTGCTCGAAGAACTGGTCGGCTACAACACGCGGCGCGCCTGGTCGATGATCAGCGCGGTGTTCTCCGAGCGCATGGCGCCGTACGGACTGAAGCAAGTCGATTTTTCAGTGCTGTCGCTGCTGGGGCACAACCCCGGCGCGACTTCACGCCAGCTCTGCAGCACGCTCGACATCCTGCCGCCGAACCTGGTGAGCCTGGTGGCGACGATGGACAGCCGCGGGCTGATCGAGCGGCGCCCGCATCCGCGCGATGGCCGTGCGGTCGGCCTCTACCTGACTCCCGCTGGCGAGAAGCTGGTGCACGAAGCCGAGCAGGCCGTGGTGCAGCTCGAACTGGAGGCCAGCGCCCGGCTCACCCCGCGTGAGCGGGACACGCTCATCAAGCTGCTGCAGAAAATCTATCTGTAGGCTGAAGCGGGCGCCGGCGCCGATCTCGGCCGCGTCTCAGGCCGGGTCGCGCACGTCGGCCACCGGCTTGCTGCCGAAATCCGGCCGTTCGAGGTAAGCCAGCACCTTCGTGGCGGCCGCATCGGGCGAGTCGAGCAGCCCTTTCTCCTGCAGATCGACGAAGCGACCACGGTCTGCGAAGAGGGCAGGATCGGTGGCGCGCATCTGCACCTGCATGTCGGTGTCGATCACGCCCGGTGCCAGCGACACGATGCGTGCGCCGTTCGGCGCTGCGGCTTCTTCGAGCGCCACGGCGCGCGTGAAGTGGTCCATGCCGGCCTTGGCGGCGCAGTACGAGGCCTGGCTCGCCATCGCGTTGCGCCCGAGGCCCGACGATATGTTCAGCACCTTGCGCACGCTGCGCCAGTCTTTGGTCGCATGCAAGAAAACAGAGGTCAGCAGCAACGGTGCCTCGAGGCCGACGCGCATGGCTTGCGCAAGCACCGCCACGTCGGCCGTGGCCAGCGGACGCGGATCGCCGATGGTGCCTGCGTTGTTGATGAGCGTCACCTCGTCGAACGCCTGCCCGTCTTGCAGCGCGAGCCACGCCGCCACGCGTTCGGCCGCAGCCACCGGGTCGGCCAGGTCTTGCTCCCATTGCTCGAGACCGGTGCCGCGTGAGCTCGCCTGCTCCGCGAGTGAGGGATCGCTGCGGCGCGAAATGCACAGCAGCTTGTTGCCCGGCTGCAGCAGGCGGCCGGCCATGGCGCGACCCATGCCGCGCGAGGCACCGGTAAGAATGATGAGACGTGATGTGGTCATGGGGTGAGCTCCGGGTCGGCGGTGCATGAAAAAGGAAAGCCGCCATCATGCACAAGCCACCGGCGCGCGTTACAGCGGCGAGCTGATCGGCAATCCGCCGCTCGGCTATGCGTCGCTCAGGCTGGGTGCATTGGGTGCGGCTTCAGGGTCCGACAGTGCCACGGACGGCACCGGTCCACAGCTCTCGGCGATCGTGCGGCTGCGGACTTCGTTAGTGGCTTTTTTCAGCGCGAGGCCGGTCCGGTCCATCCGCTTCGGCGCCCCGGGCTGCCGGCCGCTTCGAACTGGCGCGCGTTAGTGTCTATCGAGTCATCGAGCCTGCCCAGCAGCGTCACCGTTTCCTGAACCCGGTTCGCCATCTCGTCACCCAATTGCTTGGGCGACCGGCTGACCACTATGACGATCAAAATTCCGGCGCCGACGACAGAGAAAAGCCCTGCGAAAAACTCCGCTTGTGTAAACAGTTCCATGGTCATTTCTCCGTTGCTGACGCCGATGAGCAATTTGTCGAACAACGAGTCTCACATGTGACGCGCGGAGTTCCTATTCGCCTTTTGGCTAACTCGCCCGTATGCTTTTCGGCGCAGCCCGTCCGCATTAAAACTAAAGGCCTCAAACCTCGGCGTGAAGAACACGATATGGTCCTTTCACGCCGCACAAAGCGCGAGGGATAACACCGAGAAACAAAAACAACACGAAAAGGTCAGACGCGCTCGAGGATGACCGCGATGCCCTGACCGACGCCGATGCACATCGTGCACAGCGCATAGCGGCCGCCACCCTTGTGCAACTGGTTCACCGCAGTCGTTGCAAGCCGCGCGCCGCTGGCGCCCAACGGATGGCCCAAAGCAATGGCACCCCCGTTGATGTTGACGCGTGCGTCGTCGTCCTTCAAGCCGAGCAGCCGCAGCACCGCGAGGCCCTGCGCCGCAAAGGCTTCGTTGAGCTCGATCACGTCCATCTGGTCGATCGTCAAGCCAGTGAGCGCCAACACTTTTTGCGTGGCAGGTGCCGGGCCGATGCCCATCACGCGGGGTGGCACACCGGCCGTCGCCATGCCGACGACACGCGCACGGGGTATCAGACCGTTCTTGGCCGCCATCGACTCGCTCGCCAGCAGCAGAGCGCATGCGCCGTCGTTCACACCGCTGGCGTTACCTGCCGTGACGGTGCCATCGGGACGCACCACGCCCTTGAGCTTGGCAAGTGCTTCCATCGTCGTGTCGCGCGGATGTTCGTCCTTGCTCACAACGATGGCCTCTCCCTTTTTCTGCGGCACGGTGACAGACACGATCTCGCTGTCGAAGAAGCCCGACTTCTGCGAAGCGACAGCCCGCTGCTGCGATGCGAGCGCCATGCGGTCTTGCGCTTCACGCTCGATCTTGTAGTCGGTCGCAACGTTCTCGGCGGTCTCGGGCATGGAGTCCACGCCATAGAGCTCTTTCATTTTCTTGTTGATAAAGCGCCAGCCGATTGTCGTGTCGTACACCGCGTTGGCGCGACCGAAAGCGCTCTCGGCCTTGGGCATCACGAACGGTGCGCGGCTCATGCTCTCGACGCCACCGGCGATCATCAACCCCGCCTCGCCGGCCTTGATGGCACGCGCTGCGGAGCCGACTGCGTCGAGCCCCGAACCGCAGAGCCGGTTGATCGTGGCGCCGCCGAGTTCGAGCGGCAGTCCGGCCAGCAACGACGACATGCGCGCCACGTTGCGGTTGTCTTCGCCGGCCTGGTTGGCGCAGCCGTAGAGCACGTCGCCGACGGCTTGCCAGTCGACTTGCTTGTTGCGCTCCATCAAGGCGCGCAGCGGCACGGCGCCAAGGTCGTCGGTGCGAACGCTGCTGAGAGCACCGCCGTAGCGGCCGAAGGGCGTGCGGATGGCGTCGCAAATAAAGGCTTCGTTCTTGCTCATGGTCTTGTCTCTTTCAGGTAGTTGTCAGGCGGCGATCGGAAGGCCGACCAGCTTCTCTAATTCGTCGTGGGAGAGGCCTTCGACCTTGTCGATCAGCCTCAGCCCATCGGGCGTGCATTCCAGCGTAGCCAGGTCGGAATACACGCGCTTCACGCAACCGATGCCGGTCAGCGGGTAGGTGCATTCCTTCACCAGCTTGCTCGCGCCTTGCTTGGTCAGGAGATCCATCATCACCCAGGTCTGCTTGGCGCCGATGGCGAGGTCCATCGCACCGCCGACGGCCGGGATCGCGTCTTTTTCGCCGGTGTGCCAATTGGCCAGGTCGCCGGTGGCCGACACCTGGAAAGCCCCGAGCACGCAGATGTCGAGATGGCCGCCGCGCATCATCGCGAAGCTGTCGGCGTGGTGGAAGAAAGAGCCGCCGGGCAGCAGCGTGACGGGCTGCTTGCCGGCGTTGATGAGGTCGTAGTCTTCTTCACCGGCCGCGGGCGCGGGGCCCATGCCGAGGATGCCGTTCTCGCTTTGCAGGATGACTTCGCGGCCCGCAGGCAAATGATTGGCGACGAGCGTCGGCTGGCCGATGCCGAGGTTGACGACGGCGCCGTCGAAGATGTCTTGTGCAACGCGGGCAGCGAGCTGGTCTTTGGTGCGACGTTGGTAGGTTGCGGTTGTGGTGGTCATGATCATGCTGCCTTCTTGAAGCCACCGGCCTGCGTGGCGACACGCTCGATCTGGACGACCTGGTGAACGAAGATGCCCGGCGTGACGATGGTCTCCGGGTCGAGCGTGCCGAGTTCGGCGATCTCGTGCACGGTGGCGATTGTCTTTTTCGCGGCCATGGCCATCACCGGGCCGAAGTTGCGCGCGGCCTTGCGATAGACCAGGTTGCCCCAGCGGTCGCCGCGCTCGGCCTTGATGAGCGCGACGTCGCCTTGAATCGGGTACTCGAGCACGTACTGAACGCCATCGATGACGCGCGTTTCGCGGTCGCCCGACAACTGCGTTCCGTAGCCGGTTGGGCAAAAGAATGCGCCGATGCCAGCACCTGCTGCGCGAATGCGCTCGGCAAGATTGCCTTGCGGTACCAGTTCGAGCTCCAGCTTGCCGGTGCGGTACAGGCCATCGAACACCTGGCTGTCGGCCTGGCGCGGAAAGCTGCAGATGATCTTGCGCACGCGGCCCGCCTTGAGCAGCGCAGCAAGTCCCGCCTCGCCGTTGCCGGCGTTGTTGTTGACGATGGTCAGGTCCGTTGCGCCTTGCGCGATCAGGCCGTCGATCAGTTCGTTGGGAATGCCGGCGGTGCCGAAGCCGCCGATGAGAACGGTCGAGCCGTCCTGGATGCCGGCCATCGCTTCAGCGATGGAGCGGGCGATCTTGTTGATCATGGAATTTGTCTCCTGTGGGTTAGGGAACAGTGAGGGAACTTACCGAGAAATCCGTCTGCGTGTTCGCTCATTGTTCGACTGCCAACTTGTTCGCATATAGAACAATTGTTCTTATAATGAATTTTAGGAGATCCACTGCGCCATGGCAACCACCGCGAAACAAACCGACACGCCCCGCCCTGGCGATACCTATGTGCAGTCGTTCGCGCGCGGCCTCGAGGTCATTCGGTCGTTCAACGCCAGCGCACCGCGGCAAACACTCAGCGAGGTCGCCGCGGCCAGCGGGCTCACGCGAGCCGGCGCACGACGCATCCTGCTCACGCTGCAGACTTTGGGCTATGTCGAGAGCGACGGCAAGCTCTTCGCGCTGACGCCGCGCATCCTCGACCTCGGCTTTGCCTACCTGTCGTCGATGCCGATCTGGAACCGCGCCGAGCCGGTGATGGAGGCGTTGGTGCAGCAGGTGCACGAGTCGTGCTCGGCCGCCGTGCTCGACGCCACCGACATCGTCTACGTGATGCGCGTGGCCACGCAAAAGATCATGAGCATCAGCCTGGGCGTCGGCTCACGGCTGCCAGCCTGGTGCACGTCGATGGGCCGGCTTCTGCTGTCCGACCTGGACGATGCCAAAGTGCTCGCGCGGCTCGAAGCCGCACCGCCGGAAGCGCTGACCAAGCACACCGTGACCGATGTCGACGCACTGCTCGCCAAGGTGGTTCAGGCCCGCAAGCAACGCTGGTGCCTGGTCAATCAGGAACTCGAAGAAGGGCTCATCTCGATCGCCGCGCCCATCGTGAATCGCTCTGGCCGCATGGTCGCCGCGCTCAACATCAGCGGGCAGGCCAATCGCACCAGCGCCAAGGTGATGCAGGACACGATGCTGCCGGCGCTGCTTGCCTCGGCGCAGCAGATTTCGCGTTTGCTCTGAGCAGCTTCTATCGCAGCACCGCGCTCTATCAGCCGAGGCCGAGCATCCGCCGATTCATCGCGGCACCTGCGCCATCGCCACCGCCACCGCTTGACTTGTCACTTGCATCGCCAGCCGCGAAGTCATCGAAGGCTCGGTCCGCCACCCGAATGATGTGCTCGGCGATGAACGTCGCGCCCTCGCGCGCGCCGTCTTCAGGGTGCTTGATGCAGCACTCCCACTCCAGCACGGCCCAGCCCGGAAAGTCGTATTGCGCCATCTTCGAGAAGATCGCCTTGAAGTCGACCTGCCCGTCACCCAGCGAACGGAAGCGCCCTGCCCGGTTGATCCAGCTCTGAAAGCCGCCGTACACGCCCTGCTTGCCGGTCGGGTTGAACTCGGCGTCTTTCACATGAAAGATCTTGATGCGCTCGTGGTAGTGGTCGATGTAGGCCAGGTAGTCGAGCTGCTGCAGCACGAAGTGGCTCGGGTCGTAGAGCAAGCAGGCGCGCGGATGGTTGCCGACGCGCTCTAAAAACATCTCGTAGGTCACGCCGTCGTGCAGGTCTTCGCCCGGATGAATCTCGTAGCAGACGTCGACACCGGCATCGTCGAAGCGGTCGAGGATGGGCTTCCAGCGCCGTGCGAGTTCATCGAACGCGGTCTCGATGAGTCCCGGTGGGCGCGGCGGCCATGAGTACAGGTACGGCCAGGCGAGCGCGCCCGAAAAGGTCGCATGCGCGGTCAATCCCAGGTTCTGCGAGGCCTGCGCCGCGTACATCAGTTGCTGCACCGCCCACTGCTGGCGCGCCGCCGGATTGCCGCGCACTTCGGGCGCTGCGAAGGCATCGAAAGGCTCGTCGTACGCCGGATGCACCGCGACCAACTGGCCTTGCAGATGCGTCGACAGCTCGGTGATCTCGACGCCGTGACGCGCCAGCTTGCCTTTGAGTTCATCGCAATAGGTCTTGCTTTCAGCAGCGATCCTGAGGTCGATGAGCCGTGGATCGCACGGAATCTGAACGCCCTTGTAACCCAGCCCGGCAGCCCAGGCGCCGAGCGATTCGAGCGTGTCGAACGGCGCGGCATCGCCGAGAAACTGGGCCAGAAAAATGGCGGGGCCTTTGATGGTTCTCATGGTGTTTGTCTCATGGCTCTTGTCTCCTTGCAAAACCGCAAACGGGTCGCGGAATGGTAGGCAATGCTAGCCTCGACGTCATGTTCAATCCCTCTCAGGAAGAAGTTCGCCGCTTCTTCTGCGACGTCTACGCCAAGCAACGCCGGGGCTTGCCGATGGAGCCGCTCGAAACCATCGCCGCCGGCTGGATCGACGCGCACCCTGAATATGCTGACGACCTCGCCGATGCCGACGCGGCCGTGGCGCGCATCTACGACGGCGCGAACGGACGCGAAAACCCTTTCCTGCATCTGTCGATGCACCTGTCGATCAGCGAGCAATGTTCCATCGACCAGCCGCGCGGCATCCGGCAGGCGGTCGAGTTGCTGGCGGCAAGGCGCGACTCGTTGCTCGACGCGCACCACGAGGCGATGGAGTGCCTCGGTCAGATGATGTGGGAGAGTCAGCGCGCTGGCCGGCCGCCCGATGGCGATGCGTATATCGCCTGCGTGCAGCGCCGCGCCACGCGAGATTGACGGGCGTCGCGCCTAAAGCTGAACGCCGCGCGTGAGCGCGCCGTCGACCACCAGGTTGGTACCGGTGATGAAACTCGCCGCCGGGCTCGCGAGAAACGCTGCAGCGTTGGCCATTTCCTGTGGCGTGCCCATGCGTCCGGTCGGGTTGAGTGCCAGCGCCTGCGCGTAGAGCGTGGGGTTGCCCTGCTCGATCTGGTCCCACACGCCGCCTTTGAAGTAGGTGTTGCCAGGCGATACCGAGTTAGCGCGGATGCGCTTGGCCGCCAGTTGATGCGCCAGGCCCTGCGTGTAGTGCACGATCGCGGCCTTGAAGGCGCCATAGGGTCCGGCGGCGAAGTCGATCTCGCGGCCCGAGACGCTCGATATGGTGACGATGGCCGCGTGCGCGCTGCGCTCCAGTCGCGGCATTGCGGCGTCCACCAGCCGCACCGTGCCCATCATGTCGACCTCGAAGCCGCGCTGCCAGCCGGCCTCGTCGTTCGCAATGGCGAGGGCGCTCACGTTCGCGACCACGATGTCGATGCCGCCCAGCGCGTCGCCCGCCGCCAGTACCCAATCCTTGAGCGCGGGCCCGTCGCCGACGTCCACCGCATGGCCGAACACCTTGACGCCGTAGGCCGACAGTTCTGCGACGGTCTGCGCCACCTCGTCGGCGTTGCGAGCACAGATGCCCACGTTCGTGCCCTCTGCCGCGAAGGTCTGCGCAATGGCGCGGCCGATGCCTTTGGTGCCACCGGTGACCAGCGCGTTGAGTCCCTTGAGTCCGAGGTCCATGTGAATTCCTTTGGTTGTGGGCTTCAGCCCGGGGCGAGATAGGTCTTGGAAATGCCGGCGCCGACCGTGTACTTGGGGTCCACGAAATTGCCGAGTCGCACCTGGCCGCATTGGCTCAGCATCATGTAGGCGTCCCAGCGGTCGTATCCGTACTCCGCTTCCATCCACAGCACCAGCTCGCGATACGCGATGCGGGTGGCGTCTTCGAGCGGACGTGCGCTGCCGATGGCCATGATCACGCGTTCGTTCTCGAGCCGTGGCCAGTCGAGCCGCCAGCCCTTGATGAGATCGACCTGGATGGTGGTGGTGCTGGGGTACTCGACGGCAGTGCCGCAGACCTCGCCGTCGCCCTGGCAGGCATGCGCGTCGCCGATGAAGAGCCGCGCACCCGGGCTCTGCACCGGCAGGTAAGTGATGCTGCCCGGCCCCATGTCGGGCAGGTCCATGTTGCCGCCGTGCTGGTCGGGCGTGAGCGTATTGATGGAATCGATTTCGGGCGAGCAACTCAGCGTGCCGATGTGCGGCCGGTATGGCAGCGTGACGCGCTTGCTCCAGTAGACGCCCTGCTCGTCGAGGTCGATCTTGCGGACGATCTCGGGCAGCGGATCGGTCAGCAGCGCGGTGAACGCCGTGCCGCTGAGCGCACCGAAGTGCGGGATCATTGCGCAGGTGCCACGTGGATTGGGACCACGCGGTGCCATCGACTCGATGTACACCGCGACCACGTCGCCCTTCTCTGCGCCCTCGACCATGATCGGGCCGTTCTGCGGGTTCACGAAGGGCATGGTGAGCACGCGCGAAGGCAGGTCCTGCTCGGTCTTGATCGCACCCTCGAAGGCATCGCGCGTCTCGACCACGACACGGTCTCCGGGCCGAACGTGCAGCACCGGGTCGGAGTACGGACCGATGGTGTAGTGGTACTTGCCCTGCTTCGCTTCGGTCAGCTGGTGAAGGTCGGGCGCGCGGCCCTGCGCCACGCCGCGCGTTCGCATGATGGAGGTGTCGAGCCAGGTCATCGGTGTGCTTCTTTCAGGATGAATTCGGTCGCGCTGCGACTCTATGCTCCGGCCGCGGCACCGGCTTTCGGTATGGTGCGAAAAGCCCTGTCGACTCCCGTGTTGCGAAGTGCATTGCGCTCGGCCTCGAGCAGCCGCACCTTGCGCGTCGGGTCGGCCGACGGTCGGCTCGCCAGCACGGACGCTTAGAGTGCCGGGTGTCGCTGGTGCCAGTCGGTCGCCTGCTGGAAAGCCCAGCCGGCACGCACCAGCAACTCTTCCTCGAAATGGCGCGAAACGAACTGGAAAGCGACCGGCGTGCCGGCATCGGTGAAGCCACCGGGCAGCGTGATGGTCGGGCTGCCGCTGGTGTCGAGCGGGCAGGTGTAGCGCAGCATCGCCGACATCATCTCGGCGTCGGTGCCGAAGGTCAGCATGCGTTCGAGCGTGGGCGACGCCACGCCTTGCGAGGGCATGAGTAGCAGGTCGATGCCATCGAACATCGCGCGCACCTTGCCGGTGAAGGCCAGGCGGTTGAGCACGATCTTCTGGTAGTCCATGCCGGTCTGCGCGTGGCCCAGGTCGAGCAGGCCGGCGAGTGCCGGGCCGTACATCTCCTTGCGCGCCGGATAGGTCGACTCGTGCACCACCGCGGCTTCGATGCCGCAGAGCGGGAACCAGTCGACGATGACCTGAGCCGGATCGGGAAACGTGACCTCGCGCACCTCGGCGCCGAGCTCGCGCACGGCAGCCAGCGCGCCGGCCATCACCTTGGCGGTGGCGGCATCGACGCCCTCCTCGTTCCAGCGCGAATCGATGCCCACGCGCAAGCCACGCAGGCCGCGCTTCATGCCGGCGAGGTAGTTGGGCACGGCCGCCAGGCTGGCGGTCGGGTCTTTCGGATCGGCCCCGGCGATGGCCCCGAGCATCGCGCCCGCATCGGCTGCGCTGCGAGTCATCGGACCGATGTGGTCAAGCGTGGCGGCGAGCTCGAACGCGCCGTAGCGGCTGACACGGCCCCAGGTCGGCTTGAGGCCGGTGAGCCCGTTGGCGGACGAGGGGAAGCGGATCGATCCACCCGTGTCGGTGCCGAGCGAACCGTAGCAAAGCCCGGCGGCGGTGGCCACGCCCGAGCCACTCGACGAGGCGCCCGACCAGTGCGCTGCGTTCCATGGATTGACCGGTGGCGTGACGGTCGGATGATGGTCGGCGTAAGCGCTCTCCGTGAGCTGCAGCTTGCCGAGAATGACGGCGCCCGCTTCGCGAAGCTTGCGTACCGCCGTGCCGTCTTCGGTCGGCACGAAGTCCTTGTAGAGCGTCATGCCGGCGGCCGTGGCCACGCCTTCGGTCCAGCACAAGTCCTTGACCGCCACCGGCACGCCGTGCAGCGGCCCGCGAATCTCGCCCTTGGCAATCTCGGCCTCGGCCTTGCGCGCGTCGGCCATCGCCTGCTCGGCCATCACGGTCACGTAGCTCTTGAGCGCGCCGTCGACTTTGCCGATGCGGTCGAGTTGTGCCTGCGTCACCTCGACTGGCGAGAGTTCCTTCTTTTGAATGCGCTGGCCGATATCGACCAGCTCCAGGTAATGCAAATCGTTGGTCATCCGTGGACTCCTGTGTATTGACTCATGATTTCGAAATCGCCCAAGTGCTCGCGCGGGATCTCCTCGCCGATCTGGCCGCGCTTGATAACGAGCACGCGTTGCGACACTGCGGCGATGAATTCGAGGTTCTGCTCGACCAGCACGATCGTCAGTTTCATGCGGTCGCGCAGCGACGCCAATGTCTCGGCGATCTCTTCGATGATCGAAGGCTGGATGCCTTCGGTCGGCTCATCGAGCAGCAGCAGCGTGGGCTTGCCAGCCAGCGCGCGCGCCAACGCGAGCAACTGCTGCTCTCCACCGGAAAGCGAGCCGCCGGGCCGATCGAGCAGCGGTTTAAGCCTTGGAAAGTCCTGCAGCAATGCCTCGATCGTGTCGAGCGAGCGCTCGCCGGTCTTGACCAGGCCCATGCGCAGGTTGTCCATTGCGCTCAGCGTCGGAAATATCTCCCGCCCCTGCGGCACGTAGGCCATGCCGAGCTTGGCCCGCGCGTGCGGTGCGTAGCGCGTGACGTCGGTGTCGTTGAAGCGGACCGTGCCGGCCGTGGCGCGCAGTGCGCCGATCAGCGTGCGCAGCATGGTCGTCTTGCCCATGCCGTTGTGACCGAGGATGCCGACCGATTCACCCGCTGCGATGCGCAGCGAGATGTCGTGCAGCACGGGAATAGCGCCGTAGCCGGCGTGCAGACCAGAGACTTCCAGCATTGCGTCGCTCCGGTTCAGTGCGGCTTCTTGCCGAGATAGATCTGCTGGATCAGCGGGTCGCTCATGATGCGGTCCGGCGTGTCTTCCATGATCACTGCGCCCTGGTGCAGCACCGTCACCTTGCGCGCGATCATGCGGATGAAATTCATGTCGTGTTCCACCACCACCAGCGCGTGCTGGCGGTTGATCTCGAGGATGAGTTCGGCCGTGCGCGCCACCTCGGCGTCGCTCATGCCGGCGGCGGGCTCGTCGAGCAGGATCAGCGGCGGATCGGCCGCGATCACCACGCCGATCTCGACCCACTGTCGCATGCCGTGCGCCAGCAACCCAGCCTGCACGTTGCGGTACGCGGCCATGCCGACGCGCTCCAACGTTTCGCCGGTGATGCGATTGGCCTGCGCGGTGCTGTTGAGCCGGCGCGCCGACAGCCACACGTTCTCCCACACGCTGAGTCCGTTGAAGAGGCTCGGCACCTGCGTCTTGATGCCGATGCCGAGCCGCCCCGGCTCGTGCGGCTGCATGTTGGAGATGTCCTTGCCGCGGAAAAGGATCTGCCCGGAGGTCGGCTTGACCTGGCCGGTCAGCAGCTTAAAGAAGGTGCTCTTGCCGGCGCCGTTGGGACCGATCACGCAGCGCAGCTCGTTCTCGGCCAACGAAAAGTTGACGTCGCGCGTGGCATGCACGCCGCCGAAGCGCACGTTGAGACCGCGGGTTTCGATCAGCGGCGTCATGGCGTCTGCTCCGAAGGCGTCAGCGTGAGGGTCGGCTCGGCCGTCATGACTGCGACCGCAGCCGATGAAGCGGGCTTCTGCGCAGCGGTGACTGCAGGCCGCCGCGTGCGACGCCACGCGGACTCGAGCAACTGGCCGATGCTCGGCACGATGCCCTTGGGCACCAGCAGCACGAACACCACCAGGATGCCGCCCAGCACCAGGTTCGAGTTGAAGACCTGCTGCGTGCCGATCTGCGAGGTGAGCCACTGGATCGCGACCGCGCCGACTACCGGGCCCACCAATGTTCCCAGCCCACCGACGATGACCCAAATGATGATCTGCGCCGATTGCGCGAGCCCGAAAATCGTGGGGCTGGTGAACGCTCCCCAGTTGGCGAACAGGCAGCCGGCCAGGCCCGCGATGGCGCCGCCGAGCGTGAAGCTGAAGAGCTTGTAGGCCCGTGCGTCGTAGCCCAGCAGCAGCACGCGTTGTTCGTTCTCCTTGGCCGCGACGATGACGCGCCCAATCTTGGAAGCGATCAGCACACGCAACAAGAGATAAACCATCAGCAGGCAGGTGAAGGTGACGTAGAACAGGTCTTTGGGCGTCAGCACGTTGTCTTGCTGTCCGGGCCAATTGAGCGTTGGAATCGCAGGAATGCCGTTGAAACCGCCGAGCGGGGCGCTGCCGATTCGCCACTCCGGACCGGCCGTCGAGTTGATCAGGTTGAACAGGATCAGCGTGACGGTGAGCGTGATCACGCCCATGTACACGTCCGACAGCCGACCGTAGAAGATCACGTAGCCGAGCAGCGTGGCGAACAGCGCCGGCACGACGATGGCAAGCAAGAAGGGCACGGTGCTATCGCCCATGTTCACCACCGCGATGGCATAGGTGTAGGAGCCGAGCCCGAAGAACGCCGCCTGCCCAAAGCACAGGATGCCGCCGAAGCCCCAGATGAAGGCCAGGCTCACCGACAAGATGGCCATCACCGCATAGATCGTGACTTCGATCAGCGTGTAGTCGTCCATCATGCCGGGCAACCCGAACATCAGCGCGATACCGATCGCGAGGCACAACGCGGCACTCCCCCAGGAGTTGGCGAAACGGTTCACAAAGAGCCTTTGAAGAAGCGGCCGGTGATGCCTTGCGGCAGCAGCCGCAGCATGACGATGGCGGCCAGCAGCAGCGCCACCTCGCCCAGCACCGGCGTGGTGACAAAGGTGGCGAGTTGGTTGATGGCGCCGAACAGCGTCGACGCGCCGAGCAGGCCGGCGAGGATCGCCGGTCCGCCGCCGATCACGGTGATGAAGGCTTTGGCCACGAAGGCGGCGCCCATCGTCGGAACCACACCGGTCAATGGCGCGAGCAGTCCGCCGGCCAGCCCTGACAGCGCCGCGCCGACCGCGAAAGTGACGGAGTAGACACGGCTCGGACTGATGCCGAGTGCGTTGGCCATATCGGGTTTCTGCATGGTGCCGCGTGCGATCAGGCCGAACTGCGTGCGCGTCAGCACGAAGCGGATGGCGAGCGACAGCACGACGGCCACCGCGATGATCACCAGCGTGTAGCCACTGACCGAATACGCACCGATCGAAAAGCTGCCCAGCGGCGCCGAGACGCCAGCCGTGGTGTTGCCCGCCACCGATGTGACGATGCCCACCAGCAGCAGCGACAGACCCCAGGTCGCCAACATGGTGTCGACCATGCGGCCATAGAGGCGGCGAATGACCAGCCGCTCCAACACCACACCGACGATGCCGACCGCGATCGGCGCGACGATGAATATCGCGACCCAGAGGTTGATGCCCACCTTGAGCGCGGCGATCACGGCATACGCACCGAGCATCATGAACTCGCCATGTGCGAGATTGATGACCTTCATCATTCCAAAGATGACAGCCAGACCGGCCGAGATGATGACCAGGCTCGCCACCGCGTAGAGCACCTGGATGAAAACGATGAGTGCGAGATCCATGTCGGCGCGCGTCCCTTATCTCTTGATCTAGGCCTTGATCACGTACTGCTGGTTGTCCTTCGGATTCTTGATGAGATTACAGACCGCGCTGGTGTCGACCGGTGGCTGCTGCTGAAACGTCTCGACGATGTTGAGTTGCTTGTTGCGGACCTCGGCGATACGCACATTGAGCACGCAGTGGTGCGTCTCGGGGTCGATCGAGACTTTGCCGCTCGGGCCGTCGATGCTGATGCCGCTTTCCAGCGCCGTGATCATCTTCTCGCGGTCGATGGAACCGGCCTTCTTGACAGCCTCGGCCCACAGCTTGAAACCCTGGTAGGTGCCCATCGCGAGTTCGGTGATGTTCGGATAGTCGGCACCGAAACGCTTGTAGAAGCGCTCCTTGAAAGCCTTGTTCTCCGGCGTGTCGACGTTCTGGAAGTAGTTGTACGACACCAGGAAGCCATCCGCCTCGGCGGGCGACAGAACGATATGCTCGTTGCCGCCGGCAAAGGTGGTCGATGCGAGCGGAATCTTCTTGGTCAGGCCTGCTGCTGCCCATTGGCGGTAGAAAGCAATGTGTGCGCCGCCGACCAGCGCCGAGACGATCATGTCGGGCTTGGCCTGCTCGATCTTCGAGATGGTCGGGCCGAAGTTCGTGACGTCGAGCGGAAAGAAGTCGATGGAAGCAATCGAGCCGCCGTTCTCCTGTACGAATTTCTTGACCCACTGCGAGGTGATCTGGCCGTAGTTGTAGTCGGCCGCCACCACGTAGACCTTCTTGCCCCACTTCTTCATGGCGTACGGAATGAGCTTGGCGACCGTCTGGCCTGGCGTGACGCCGGTGCAGAAGGTGTTGCGGTCGCACACCCCGCCTTCGTACTGCGTGTTGTAAAAGTAGAGTGTCTTGTTGCGGGTGAGCACCGGGCGAATCACTTCGCGCGAGGCGGAGGTGATGCCGCCCATCACGACCGTCGACTTGTCCTTCAACGCCGACTGTTGCGCGAACTGCGCGTAGAGCTGCATGTTCGATTGCGGGTCGTACGCGGCGAGCTTGATCTTCTTGCCGAGCAAGCCGCCTGCCGCGTTCTGTTCTTCGACCGCGAGCGTCATGCAGTCCGCCATCGGCTTGCCGTAGATGTCGAGCCCGCCCGACATGTCGATGATGCTGCCGACGACGATTTCGTCGGCGGCCATGGCGGCCATCGGGAACAGCGGCAAGGCGGAACCGGCGAGTGCGGCGGCGGAACCGTGGATGAAGGAACGACGATCCATGAACAAACTCCTCGAAGATTGACGGCGGGTGCCGTCGTGGTTTTATTGAAAGAAGGACTGCGGAAAGAAAACTGGAAAGGCGAGGGTCGCGGTCAGATCGCTTTCCAATCGCCGGCCTGCTCGAATGCGAAGGCGGCGCGGTAGATCGTGGCTTCGTCGTAGAACTTGCCGACCAGCATCATCCCGACCGGCATGCCATCGACCAGCCCGCACGGCACGCTCATGGCCGGATGGCCGGTCACGTCGAACGGGCAGCAGTTGGGCAGCATCTCGAAGGCACGGCCGATCACTTCCTCGACCGGCGCACCAGCGGCGGGCAACGGCGTGGCGGTCATGGGCAGGGTGGGCATCAGCAGCAGGTCGAACTCTGCCAGCGAGCTGTCGTAGGCGGCCGTCAACTGGCGCGACAGGTTCTGCGACTTGGCGTAGAAGTGGCCGCGGTAGTGCTGGATGAAATACTCGCCCAGCACCATGGTGAGCTTGAGCGTTTCCGACAGCTCGTCGGCCCGCTGTTTCCAGCCCGCGTGGAAGTCGACCATGCTGGTGACGTACAGGCCCTTCCAATTGAAGCCGTGCCCGTTGTCCTTCATCATTTGCTGGGTCGCGCCCTCGGCCGCGATCGGCAACCAGATCGCCGGACCGACCGCATGCATGGGCACCGACACTTCGCTCACGATGGCGCCGAGGCCGGCGAACACCTCGGCCGCCTTGCGCACCTTTTCGTTCACCAAGGCGTCGGACTGCGGCCAGCCGAAGCCCTCAGTGACGATGCCGATGCGCATGCCCTTGACGCCGCCTTTCATGAGTTCGGCGTAGGGCTTGGATTCCTGGCCCGCATGCTGACGCGGGTCGAGCCCATCGGGCCCCGCCAGCACTTCGAGCATCAATGCGTTGTCGGTGACGTTGTTGGTCATCGGCCCGGTGTGGTCGATGGTCAGCTCGATCGGCATCACGCCGGTGTAGGGCACGAGGCCGTGCGTGGCCTTCATGCCGTAGATACCGCAGTAGGAAGCGGGCATGCGGATCGAGCCGCCCTGGTCGCCACCGATGGCGAGGTCGACTTCTCCAGCGGCGACCAACGCTGCGCTGCCGGACGACGAGCCGCCCGCCGAATACCCCATGCGGTGCGGGTTGTGCACCGGCCCCGAAGAACTGGTGTGCGAGCCGCCGGAAAAGCAGAAGTACTCGCAGACCGACTTGCCCACCACCGTGGCGCCGGCGTCGAGCAGCCGTGTGACGACCGTCGCATCGACGTTCGGCATGTAGCCCTCGAGCGTGGAGGCGCCATTCATCATGGGCACGCCGGCCAGGCACACGTTGTCTTTGAGCACGACCGTCTTGCCGTCGAGCTTGCCGCCCGGCTTGCCTTTGATCGTGGTCTTGATGTACCAGGCGCCGTACTTGTTTTCTTCGCCGGAGGGGCGGTAGCCGGGCGTGCGCGCGTAGCTGACGACGGGCTGGTAGTCGGGCATCGCATCGATCACATCGTAGGCATCGAAGTTGCCCTGGAGCAGCGCGTTGTAGCTGGACGCCTGCGATTCGGACAGATGGATGCCGAGACTCAATGCAACGTCTTGCAGCTGGTCGATGGTAGGGCGTTTGATGGCCATGGCTGACTCCGTCTTTTGCGTTGAATGTGGCTCGAATTCTGTAAGTTGATAGTTTTCACGTCAAGTATTTTATTTTCCTTGGAAAACAAAATTTGTCGGTCCACTTTGGTCAAAACCGCGTCAGAACACGAAAAGCATTGCCCTCGGCGCGGGCGAGATAGATCGGCACGCGGTTGATGCCGCTGCCTTCGTAAGCGGCGTCGCGGGCACTGCGGTAGACCAGCGGCGCGTGGCCCAGGTGCTCGCGGTCGATGCCCGTCTGCAGATGGCCGTCGAGCAGCGCCGCGAGGAAATGCATGCCTTCATAGGTCGACTGGCCGAAGGTATTGAGCGTGGGTGCGCGTTCGCCGAAGTGCGCGTGATAGCGCTCCTTGAACGCCAGGTTGGACTCGGTGTCGAGCGTGGCGAAATAGCCGCACGCGACATACAGCTCGTCTGCGTTGTCGGCGCCGATGCCGAGCAGCTCGTTTTCCCCCATGGCACACGAGAAGCGCAGCATGTCGCGGTGCAGACCGGCGCGGCCGAAAGCGCGATTGAATTCGATCGCATCCTGGCCTATAAGCGACACCAACACGGCGTCGGCGCGGCACTGACGCAGCGCGTCGAATGCCACCGAAAAATCGGTTGTGCCGAACGGGACATAGCTCTCGCCGACCATGGCGGCGCCCGCCTCGGCGATGTAGCCGCGCGCCATGCGATGCGACATGTGCGGCCAGATGTAGTCGTTGCCGATCGCGAACCAGCGCCGCGGACGCTTGCGCTGGCCGAGCCATGCAATGGACGGCTGAAGCTGGCGGGCGGTGGTCTCGCCGATCGCGAACACTCCGGCAGTGGACTCGCCCCCCTCATAGAGCGGGGTGTAGATGATCGGAATCTGGCCACCGACCGCGCGCAGGATGCGTTGCCGCACCCCGCTGGTATGCATGCCGATGATGGCGTCGATGTCGCCGGCCTGGACCAGTTCGGTCAGGGTGGCCTCGATGTCGGCCGAGTCGTCCGCCGCATTGACGGTGAGCAAACGGCAGGAGCGGCCGCCGATGCCCGCCTCGCGGTTGAGTTCGGCCACCGCCAGCTTCGCGGACGCGAGCGCCGACGGCCCCCATATGCCAGCCGAGCCACCGAGCGGCACGCAGAGCGCGATATTGAGTTCCGAACGCGCTAGCGGCGGGTGCGGGGGACGCCGCAAGTGCCAGGTGCCACCATACGGCGTGGGTTCGGGCGAGCGACGCATGACCGATCCAAGGGATAAAAACATCGGAACTCCCAAGCATTGCACCAAGATGGCAACAGGGATTGAAGTGTCGCAAAAATCGCGCCAACGCTTTCCAAGGAAAACGATCGTTGCTAAACTTGAAAGATACCCTGCGCACTCATGACAAAGCCTACCGCCCCACCCATGCCTGAGCAAGACATCTCGCAGTACCTTGCCTATCTGCTGGCCGCCGCCAACCGGCGCATGCGCATCGGGCTGGCCCAGTCGATCGCCGCAGAAGAAGTGACCGAGGAGCATTGGCGCATTCTTCAGGTGCTGGCAGACGAACAGGGGCGGTCGATGGGGGATCTGGCGGAGACGGTGTTGCTCAACCATCCGGCGCTGACCAAGAACGTCGACAAGCTGGTGGGCCGTGGCCTGGTGCAGCGGGCCGCGGATGCGTCGGACAGTCGCCGGGTGCTCGTTTACATCAGCGACCTCGGGCTCGAAACGGTGGCGCGCCTGAAGAAGAGCGTCGATGCGCACCACGGTCAACTGGAAGAGGCACTGGGGCCGCGCAAGACCAGTCAGCTCAAGAAGCTGCTCGAAAGCTTCATCGAGGAGTGCGAGACGCACTGAGCCGGCCGGTGCGCTTGGGCTTTTGGCCTTGCCGGGCCGACTCGCGCAGCAGCCCCACCATCGCATTGCAGGCGGCCGACGGCTCGGCTTCGCTGCGCAGCAGCAGCCCGACCGGTTCTTCGGTGCCGGATGTCTGGATGCGCAGCCGTGCCAGCATGCCGGCCTGCAGGTCGTCGTGGACAGCGCCGAGCGGCGTGATCCAGACCGCATCGGACTGCGCCACCAGCGCGCGCGCCACCATCAGGTCCAGCGTCTCCAATGCGTTCGGCGGCACTGCGAGGCCGCGCGCGGAAAAGAAACTCTCGGTGCTGTGGCGCGGGATCGTGCCCTCGGCGAACAACACGAACGGATAGGCGAGCACGGCCTGTACCGACGCTGCACGCCGGGCCAGCGGGTGCCCATTGCGCGCCACGAACACCAGCGGCTCGGCGTAGAGCAACTCGAAGCTCAGGCCCTTCATCAGCTGCGGATCGCTCATGCGGCCGGCGACGAGGTCGAGTTCTCCTGCGCGCAACGCGTCTAGCAGCACCGCGTTGGCAGCGCTCTTCACAGTCACCTGCAATGCCGGCCAATGGCTGCGCAGGCGGGCCAGCGCCAGCGGCAGCAGCGCCGGTGCCACGCTCGGCAGCGCGCCGATGCGCAAGCGCTCGAGTCGGTCACCCGCGGCGGGCGCGATCGCCTGCGCGCTGGCGTCCACCGCCTCCAGCACGCGCAGTGCGTGGCCCAGCAACTGTTCGCCCGTTGGCGTCAGGCCCTGAACGCCGCGCCGGCCGGCACTGCTGCGCTCGACCAGACGCGTGCCGGCAAGCGTCTCGAGCTCTGCCAATGTCTTGGAAATGGCCGGTTGGCTCAGCGCCAGTCGCTCCGCTGCGCGTGCCAAATGACGCTCTTGGGCGATCGCGACGAAGCATCGCAAATGACGCAGTTGCACGTTGCGGGCGAAGGCCAGCGAAGGAACAGCGGGAGCGGATTTCAATTACCGTTGATTATTGAAAAAGACGGAATCTTCAATTTACATGATCGAAGGCGACTTCTAAAGTAAAGCCCGCCGTTGAAATACCGACGAGACATCCTCAAGAAATTCAGACTGGACACAAAACATGCTGGACCGAACCCCAAAGCCCCTGGCGACGCTCTCACCGCGCGACTGGGCGAGCCACCCCTCGTACATTTACCCGGGCTACAAGTCGACCTTGAAGCGCGGCCCGCAACAGCCGCTGATTCCACTCAAGGCATCGCTCGGCGAACTGCAGCAACCGGTCTACGGTCACAACGCCATCGGCGAGTTCGACCACGACCTGACGCGCAACGCGCGCAAGAACGGCGAGCCGTTGGGCGAACGCATGATCCTGACCGGCCAGGTGCTCGACGAGCGTCGACGCCCGGTCGCCAACACGCTGGTCGAGCTGTGGCAGGCCAACGCGTCGGGCCGCTATGTGCACAAGGTCGACCAGCACGATGCGCCGCTCGATCCCAACTTTCTCGGTGCCGGGCGCTGCCTGACCGACAGCGAAGGCCGTTATCGGTTTCTGACCATCAAGCCGGGTGCCTATCCCTGGGGCAATCATCCCAACGCATGGCGCCCGCAGCACATTCACTTGTCGCTGTTCGGCCAGCATTTCGCGAGTCGGCTGGTGACGCAGATGTACTTTCCCGGTGACCCGCTGATGCAGCACGACCCAATGATCAGCGGCACGCCGGAGCGCTATCGCAACCGCTTGATCGCCGACTTCAGCCTCGACGCCACCCAAGAAGGCTACGCACTGGGCTACCAGTTCGACATCGTGCTGCGCGGCGCCGACGAAACGCCGTTCGAAAACCGTTGATGGCCCGACAGACAAAGACACCGACAAGGAGACTCGCACCATGATGAGCGCACTGGAAGCCGACTTCGGCCAGACCCCTTCCCAAACCGTAGGCCCCTACTTTGCCTACGGCCTCACCGCCTCGCAATACGGCTACGACTTCGACCAGCCTTTCGACGCCGTGCTGGCGCTCGAAAACGCCAGAGGCGAGCGCATTCGGGTCGAAGGCCGCGTGATCGACGGCGACGGCAATGTAATCGGCGATGCGCTGGTCGAGATCAGCCAGCCCGATGGCGAAGGCCGCTATCCGCAAACGGTCGACGAGGCGCGAAGCTCGGGCTTTCGGGGATTCGGCCGCTGCGGCACGGGAACCGAAAGCGGCAATCGCTTCGTATTCCATACGGTGAAGCCCGGCACCGAAACATCGGGCGAGGCACCGCACATCAACGTCATCGTGACGATGCGAGGGCTGTTGCTGCACACCTTCACGCGAATCTATTTCAGCGACGAAGCGGGTGCCAACGCGAATGACGCCGTGCTGCAAAGCGTACCCGCCGATCGCCGCGGCACGTTGATCGCGGAACGCGTGGCGCAAGACGGCGCGGTGCGATATCGCTTCGACATCCGTATGCAGGGCGATGGCGAAACGGTGTTCTTCGACGTCTGAACCCAGCTTGCCGTGCAATGACGCGCCGAGAGATCGCGTCGTGAGCTCGACCGTAAAAAAGCCCGCTGCGAGCGGGCTTTTTCAATGGTGCCGGGACGCCTGACATGGCGTCTTCACCGGCATCTTCAATCAGACCGGTGAAGGAGCGACTCGGGGACCGTTTTCACATCGCCCGGCAATGTGCTGATGTAGCTGGCCAGTACCTTCAGTTCAGCCACGCTATACCGCTTCGCCTGCCCGCCCATGATGGCGTTGGCACGGCCGACCATCGGATGGTTGTCGGCCTTGTACGCCTTGAGTGCGACGAAGAGATAGTCCGGATACTGGCCGGCCAGCTTGGGCACGGTGCCGTCGTTCGGCGTATTGAAATTGGCGCCGTGGCACTTGGTGCAGGCGTTGGCCGAATCCCGCGCGATAAGTGCTTCGACTTCCTTGCTGGGCGCCTTGGCCAACGCAGCCGGCGGCGCGTCGCCTTCTTTCAGGCCGAGCTGGCTGTAGTACGCAGCGAGGTCGACGATGTCTTGCGGCGCAAGGGTGTCGGCGATGGCACGCATCGTCGGGTGCTTGCGATCGCCGCCCTTGTAAGCAGTGAGTGCCGACACGATGTAGGTGGCGCTTTGGCCCGCAATCATCGGCACCTTGTGGATCTCGGGAAAGCTCGCCTGGTACCCGACGATGCCGTGGCAACCCACGCACATGGCGATCTTTTTGGAGCCGTCTTTCGCGTTGCCGGTGAGCGTTTGGGACTGGGCCGAAAACGTCACGCAAGCGACAGCGAAGGCAAATATCGTGGTCAACAACTTGTTCATTTTGCGCGCACAATCTCGTGGAAATTTCGGTTTCTCTATCAGCTTTCGATTATATGCGGCGGCTCATGGGGCGGCTCTCAGCAGCCCCGTGCGGAATGCGCCTCACAGGCCGCATAGCGACTCGACTGTCTTCTTTTATCCACCCTCCTGTTGCAGCTACATCCATGAAATTCAAGGGTTCAGACAACTACGTTGCCACGCAAGACCTGATGCTGGCAGTCAACGCCGCCATCACGCTCAAACGGCCCCTGCTCGTCAAGGGCGAACCCGGCACCGGCAAGACGATGCTGGCCGAAGAAGTGGCACAGGCACTCGAACTGCCGCTGCTCCAATGGCACATCAAGTCGACCACCAAGGCGCAACAGGGTCTGTATGAATACGACGCCGTCAGCCGCCTTCGCGATTCGCAACTGGCCGACGTCGACGGTGGCGAGCGCGTCAAGAACATACACAACTACATCCTGAAGGGCGTGTTGTGGCAAGCCTTCACGGCAGAAGAACCGGTTGCACTGCTGATCGACGAAATCGACAAGGCCGACATCGAATTTCCGAACGACCTGCTGCGCGAAATCGACCGCATGGAGTTCTATTGCTACGAGACGCGCGAGCTCATTCGCGCCAAGCACCGGCCGCTGGTGTTCATCACGTCGAACAACGAGAAAGAACTGCCCGACGCTTTTCTGCGCCGCTGCTTCTTCCACTACATCAAGTTTCCAGACGCCTCCACGATGAAGCAGATCGTCGACGTGCACTTCCCCGGCCTGAAGCAGGAGTTGCTCACCGCCGCGATGAAGACGTTCTACGACGTGCGCAACCTGCCTGGCCTGAAGAAGAAGCCTTCGACCTCCGAACTGCTCGACTGGCTCAAGCTGCTGGTGGCTGAAGACATTCCGCTCGAAGCGTTGCAGAGCAAGGAAGACAAGGTGGCAGTGCCGCCGCTGGTCGGCGCGCTGCTCAAGAACGAACAGGACGTGACGCTGTTCGAGAAGCTCGTCTTCATGCAGCGCAACAACCGCTGAGGCCCATGGCTCAAACACCGCACCCGACGAGCCAGTTGCTCATTCTCGGCGTCGCGCAGGCGGTGCTGTTCGTCGTGGGCGGCTTGTTGGGTCGCTGGATCGGCATGGCGTTCGGCATCGATGCCTTTGCCAGCGCCGGCTACAGCGCCCGCGAAATGATCGGCATCCTGCTCGTCGGCCTCGGTGCCGGTGGCGGGCTGCAGTTGGCGCGTGTCTGGTACGCGCGCCGGTATGGAAACCCCAGAGGCTGAACAGATGGCTTTCGTCGAACCGATCACTCTATCGTCGCGTGGCATCGCGTTGGTGCCGCTGGCGCTCTCGCACGAATTGGGCTTGCGCGCCGCAGCGGCCGATGGCGAGTTATGGAAATTGCGTATTACCTCGGTGCCCGAGCCGCAAGACACGCGCGGCTACATCGAGACCGCATTGCAGATGCGCGAGGCCGGCAATCGTTTCGCATTTGCGGTCACCGAGGAGGCCACCGGCACCGTGCTTGGCAGTACCAGCTATCACGACATCCTGCCCGCAGTGAAACGCGTCGAGATCGGCTACACCTGGTATGCGAAGCGCTGCCAGCGCACGCACGTCAACACGACCTGCAAGCTGCTGATGCTGAGCCACGCTTTCGACGTGCTCGGCTGCAATGTGGTCGGCTGGCGAACCGACAACTTCAACCACGCGTCGCAGCGCGCCATCGAGCGGCTCGGCGCCCGCAAAGACGGCGTGATCCGCGGCCATGCAATGCGCCGCGACGGCACCATCCGCGACACGGTGATGTACAGCCTGCGCTCGGGCGAATGGCCGGAGGTCAGGGCGCAACTGCTCTATCTGCTCGACAAGCCACGTTCGCAAGCAAACCACAAGGAGTGATCCGCCATGCTGATCGACTTTTTCTACACCCTGCGCTCGGCCAAGTTGCCGGTGTCGGTCAAGGAATACCTGGTCCTGCTCGAAGCACTGAAGGCCGACGTGGTCGGACCCAATTCCGACGATGCTTTCGGCCTCGATGACTTCTACTATCTGAGCCGCACTTCGCTGGTCAAGGACGAGAAGCACTACGACAAATTCGATCGCGCCTTTGCCAGCTACTTCAAGGGCGTCGACACGCTGACCGACTTCACCAAGGAAGTGCCACTCGACTGGCTGCGCAAAACGCTGGAACGCGAGTTCACCGCCGAAGAAAAAGCCAAGATCGAAAAGATGGGCTGGGACGAGCTGATGGAAACGCTGAAGAAGCGTTTCGAGGAGCAAAAGGAGCGGCACGAAGGCGGCAACAAGTGGATCGGCACTGGCGGCACATCGCCATTCGGCAACGGCGGCTACAACCCGCAAGGCGTGCGCATCGGCGGTGCCGGCAAGAACAAGAGCGCGGTCAAGGTGTGGGACCAGCGCGCTTACAAGGACTACGACGACAGCCAGGAACTGGGCACGCGCAACATCAAGATCGCGCTGCGGCGCCTGCGCAAGTTCGCGCGCGAAGGTCATGAAGAAGAACTCGACCTCGACCACACCATCCAATCGACCGCAGCCAACGCCGGCTATCTCGACATCAAGATGCGGCCCGAGCGCCACAACAACGTCAAGGTGCTGTTGCTGATGGACGTGGGCGGCACCATGGACGAACACATCCAGCGCGTCGAAGAGCTGTTTTCAGCTGTCAAGACCGAGTTCAAGCACCTCGAGTTCTATTACTTCCACAACTGCGTCTACGACTTCATGTGGAAGAACAACAAGCGGCGCTTCTCGGAAAAGTTCGCCACGGTCGACATCCTGCGCAAGTACAACAAGGACTACAAGCTCATCTTCGTCGGCGACGCCACGATGAGCCCCTACGAAATCCTGCAGCCGGGCGGCAGCGTCGAATACAACAACGAAGAGGCCGGTGCCGAATGGATGGCGCGCCTGACGCATGCCTTCCCTAAATTTGCCTGGATCAACCCGGAACCCCAGGGGGTCTGGCAGTACCGCCAGAGCATCGCCGTGATGCAGCAGCTGGTGTCCAACCGCATGTATCCGCTCACGCTCAAGGGGCTGGAAGAGGCGATGCGCCTGCTTTCCAAATAGCGTCGACCGGAACATTGATCCGGATCAAACTGAAAATTTGAGTATTTCGCTACTTTCAGATACATTAATACAAACGTACACACATTCGACCCTTAAGCCCAACACATCATGTCGATCAGCGTCCCGCCCGAAATCTTTACATCGGCCACGGAGGCTGCGTCCGTGGGACAGTTGGAGCGCGCTCCCGTTGCCAATACCGTAACCATCCGCGGCGTCCGGCTGCCATTGGATGAACTGGTCAACTACAAGCTCTTCGAGCCGGAGCAGCGGCAGCGCTTTCGCGATGAGCTGCTGGTCGCAAAGCCTTTTCCGCATCTGGTGATCGAAGGCATCTTCAATCCGCGCCTGCTGGAGCTGGTGCTCGAAGAGTTCGAAACGCTCACGACGGGCGGTTGGCTCGACGTCAAAAGCCGCTATGAATCGTTTCGCCGATCGGTGATCGGGGCCCGCCTCGGGCCGGCTTCGCAAATTTACTTCGACATCGTCAACTCGGGCTGGTTCACCGAATGGGTGTCGAGCATCACGGGCCGCCCGTACCTGCTGCCCGACCCGCAACTGCATGGCGGCGGTCTGCACGAAAGCCGCACCGGCGCCTCGTTCGCGATCCATCGCGACTTCGGCCGCCACACCGAGTCCGGACTGATCAACGAAATGGTGTTCATCACCTATCTCAACAAGGGTTGGGACCCGACCTGGGGCTCGGCACTCGAGCTATGGGACAAGAAGAAAAATGCCTGCATCACCAAGGTGCAGCCGGAATTTGGGCGCAGCATATTCATGCTGCACGGCAAGGCCAGCTACCACGGTCATACCGATCCACTCAACGCGCCCGACGGCCGGCCGCGGCGTTCGATCGCCGCCTACTACTACAGCAGTCCCGAGGCCGGCAAACCGAGTCGCGACATGCTCAACACGATCTTCATGGACCGTCGTCCCATCGACAAGGCCCTCGCGGTGGCACGTGTGCTGACGCCGCCGATCGTCTGGTCGACCATCAAGAAGGTCACCGGCCGCTGACCCTGCCGTTGCGCATGTGACCCTGCGGTGCTGTGGGGCATATCGGGCGGGCTGACCTTGCTGTCAGAATCGACCCGATGGTCAGGAGGGTGCTTTTTTTAACGCCGGCATGGATGCCGGCTTTGTTTTTTGCGAGTGTCCTTCTTCTGCAGGGATGCAGCGTGCTGTCGGGCCTCACTGGCCACACACCGCCCGCGGATGCACCTGAAGGCGCACCGGTCGCCAGCAGCACTGCGCAACGCGACAAGCGCGACGCCTTCGCCCTCGAAGTGCACGGCCCTGAAACGGTCCGTGACTACCTCAACCGGCACCTCGAAATTCAGCGCTATCGCCAAGTCGACGACCTTGGCGCCGCCGAACTCTCGCGCCTTATGGTGGCCGCCGAGGCCAACGCGCGCGAGCTGCTCGGCACGCTGGGTTACTTCACGCCCACGCTTACGCTCGAACTCAAGGAAACACCAATTGCTGGCGCCAAGGCTCCTCGCGAAGTGGTCATCACGGTCGACCCCGGCGAAGTGACGCATGTCAGTTCGGTGCAGATCGGCTTTGCCGGCCCCATCGAAAACGACCCGACGTCGCAAGCGCACCGTGACGCGGTACGGGTCGGTTGGTCTTTGCGTGCCGGGCAGCCGTTCAACCAACTGGCCTGGGACAACGCCAAGGCCGTGGCATTGCGCAACCTGACGGCCAAGCGCTACCCGACCGGCAGCATTCTGAAGAGCGTGGCCGATGTCGACGCCGACCGGCAGGAGGCGAAGTTGTCGGTCGATTACCAGTCCGGCCCGGCCTATCGCTTCGGCCCGCTGCAGGTGCGCGGAAGCGAACGCTACGACGCCAACGGCGCCCGCCGCATTGCCCGCGTGCCGACCGGCGCCGATTACGACCAGCAAAAACTGCTCGATGCGCAGCAACGTCTCGCCAGCAGCGGCTACTACGACTCGGTGTTCCTGACGCTCGACACCGAGTCATTGAACCCGCAGGCAGCGCCAGTGGTCGCGCAGCTGCGCGAAGCGCCCCTGCAAAAGATCGTGCTCGGCGCGGGCTTCACCACCGACAGTGGACCGCGCCTTTCCGTTGACCACATCGACAACAAGATGCCGGTGCTCGGCTGGCGTGCCGTGTCGCGGCTTTCGGTCGACCGCGAGACCCGCTCGCTCGGCTCGGAATGGAACAGCATCCCCGGCGACAACGGGTGGCGCTGGTTCGCGAGCGGTGAGCTCAAGCGTGAAACCGCAGGCACCTACGACGTGGACAGCGGCCGATTGCGCAGTGGCCGCAGCAAAGCAGGCGACCACATCGACCGCAGCTATTTCCTGCAATACGACTACGCGCAAAACCGCGGTTACGACGCACCGCCGTCAGCTTCGGCGATCAGTGCCAACTGGGGATGGACCGGCCGCTACTTCGACAACAACACCGCACCTGCGCGCGGCCAGGCGCTGGCGCTCGAAGTCGGCGCCGGCTACACGCTGACGGGCGAACAAACGCCCTTCGTGCGCACGTATGCGCGCTGGCTTGGCATCGTGCCGATCGGCACGGTGCCTGAGGACGGCACGCAGGCACGTCGCAGCCGACTGCAGTTGCGGCTCGAAGGCGGCGTGGTCGCGGCCAAAGACAGCGCGCAGATCCCGTCGACGCTGATGTTTCTGACCGGTGGCGACACCACGGTGCGTGGCTACAGCTACCGCCAGATCGGCAGCGTGCGCAGCGACGGCACCATCGTCGCCGGTCGCTATCTCGCGGTGGCCAGCGTCGAATGGCAACGCCCGGTCGTCTATGGCGGCAAGCTCACCGATTTCGAGAGCGTGACCTTCGTCGACGCCGGCGCCGTGGCCGACAAGCCCGGGCTGTTGAAAGCCAAGGTCGGCGTGGGTGCCGGCGTGCGCTGGCGCAGCCCGATCGGTCCGGTGCAGGCCGACGTCGCGTACGGCGTCGACACCAGGAAGTTCAGGCTGCATCTGCGGCTCGGCTTTACCTTTTGAGATCGCGCTAGCCGACAAGCACGATGAGCAGCGAAGCCGAATCCCCCTCGAACGCAACGACGACCGCCTTGCCGCCCGAAGCGCAGGTGGTGCGCCGCTCGCGCACCCGTCGTGCGCTGCGCGCGCTGGCGTGGAGCTTCGCCGGGCTGATCGCGCTGGTGCTCGTGCTGACCGCAGGCGCCTGGTGGTGGCTCGGGTCGAACCAGTCGCTGGCCTTCGCACTCACGCAAGCGGCGAATCATCTGCCGGCTGGCCAATCACTTGAAAGCCGCGACGTCAGCGGCTCGCTGCGCACCGGTGGGCGTATCGGCTGGCTGCGCTGGCAAGGCCCGACGTTGGCAGTCGAAGTGCACGGGGCCCAGATCGGTTGGGCACTCGCGCCACTCTTGAAACGCAAGGTACAACTGGGTGAAGTTCATGCGGCGCAATTGCTGATCGAGCGTCGTGGTCCACCGAGCAAAACGCCGACCGAACCATTGGAGCAACTGGCACTGCCGATCGATGTCGAGTTTCCATTTCGCATCGACGATTTGCGCTGGACCGGGCCACCTGCGCTGCAGGCCACGAACCTGTCGGGCCTCTACAAATACGCCAACGCGCAGCATGCGCTGGACGTCACCGGTGTCGACATCGCCGACGGGCATTACAGCGCCCGCGTTGCACTGCAAGGCCCGGCGCCGATGGCGATCGATGCAGCACTCGATGGTCGCGTGAAGGCGCCGCTGGCCGAAGGCCGCAGCATCGACGTGGCGGCCGATGCCACGATCAAGGGCACGCTGAGTGGCGCAGCCGCACGCTTGCGGGTGAGCGCGCAATTGAAGCCGGCCGATGCCACGACGCCGGTCGCGGGTGAGCTCATGCAAGCCGCGCTGCAAGCCCAGATCGCGCCATGGCAAACGCAGCCGGTGATAGATGCGCATGTCGATCTGCGAAACATCGACGCCGCGAGCCTCTGGCCCGGCGCACCTCGAACACAGCTGACCGGCACCATCGCGCTGCAACCCGACGCCGCCGTAGGCCCAGCCGCATGGCAGGCCCGGGGCAACATCCGCAACGCGCTGCCCGGCGCCTGGGACCTCGGCAAATTGCCGCTCGAACAGGTGGAGGCCGACGTCGGCTTCGACGGCACCGCCTGGAAGATCGCCGACGCCACGGTGCACGCTGGCGGCGGTCGCATCGATGCCGAAGGCGCCTGGGCTCCTGCCCCGGCGCCATGGCGAGCCACTGCCATAGTGAGCGGCGTAAAGCCCGGCGAGCTGCATACCGAGCTGGCTGGCGCGCCCATCAATGGCCGCGTTACTGCCGAGCAAAATGGCGATGCGCTGACCTTCGACGTGGCGCTGCAAGCCGAAGGCGGCGCCGGTACCAACTCGCTCAAGGGCTTGAAGCTCGATCGCGCCGTGGCCCGAGGTCAGTGGCTCTTTCAAAACCAGACACTCGACTTGCGCATGCTGCGCATCAATGCCGAGCGCGCGAGCGTCGACGGCAAGCTGCAATTGCGTGTGGCCGAGCAGGCGGGCAGCGGCAATCTGAACGTCGTCTTGCCAGGCGCCAGCGCGGAACTGCAGGGACGCATCGCGCCGAACCAGGGCGGCGGCGAACTCAAGGCACGCATCGACGATGCGGCGACGCTGCAGAAGTGGATCGAAGGACTGCCTGGGCTTGCATCGGCTTTTGCCGGCAGCAGCGCGCAAGGTGCCGCACGCCTCGATGCCAGCTGGCAAGGTGGCTGGCTGGCTGTGCAACGGCGCTTGCAAAGCGCAACGACGCCGTCGCCGCGCGGCAACGCGGAGCCGACCGTGCAAGCCACGCTGATCACGCAGAAGCTCGATCTTCGGTTGCCGGCGCCCGCCTCTTCTTCTTCTTCTTATGCTTCTGCTTCTGCTTCTGCTTCTGCTTCGTCGATCATTCAACTGCGCGGCATCCGCGCAGAGCTGGCCGGCAGCCTGGCGCAAGCCACCTTGTCGCTGCAAGGCGAGGCCAGCACCGGCACGCAAAAGATCACGCTCGACACACGCGCCAGCGGCGGCCTCGAGCGCGCCGATCAATGGCGCGCAACGATCGCCAGCCTGCATCTTCAAGCGCAGGACAGCACGCGGCCCGGCCCCTGGACGCTGGAGCTGAGCCGCGCCATCAGCGCCACGATCCGCAGCACGGCCGCGAATGGCAAGACGGCCGCGCGGCTCGACGTCGAAGCTTCGGCCGCAGGCGCGACGCTGCGCGGCCCGGTGCCGGGCACGGTGCGCATCGACTGGCAACCGTTGCGCTTCAGCCAGAGCGGCACGTCGACCAACCGCGTGTACCGCCTGCAATCGCAAGGCAAGCTGCAGGGCCTGCCGATGGCTTGGGCGAGCGCACTGGGCGCCAACACGGCACTGGCCGATGCCGGCGTCACCGGCGACTTGTTGTTCGACGGCGATTGGGACATCGACGCCGGCGACGCACTTCGCGCCCATGCGCGGCTTGCTCGGCAAAGCGGCGACATCCGCGTGCAGGCCGGCGAAGCGGCGCTCGTCACGCGCATCACGAGCCATGGCACCGGCACGGCCAGCGAGCGCACCATAACGGCGTCCGATGGCGACGCGGTCGGCCCCAGCACACCCGCCGGCCTGCGGCAGGCCGAACTCAAAGTCGACGCACAAGGCGATGCGATCAAGGCGACGCTGGCCTGGGACAGCGAGCGTGCCGGTCAGCTCAACGCCGAAGCGTCGAGCCGCGTGGTGCAGCACGACGGCGGCTGGCAGTGGGCTGCCGACGCGCCCCTCGCCGGCCGGCTCACGGCCAAACTGCCGAGCCTGGGCGTGTGGTCGATTCTTGCGCCACCCGGCTGGCGCGTGGCCGGCACGCTCGAAGCCGATGCCACGCTGTCGGGTCATCGCGCAGCACCGCGCTGGAACGGGACATTGAGTGCAGACCAGCTCGCCTTGCGCGCGCCCGTCGAAGGACTCGATTTGCGCGATGGGCGCTTGCGGGTCGCGCTCTCGGGCGACCGCGTCGAGATCACGGATTTCACGCTCAAGGGCGGCGCCGGCAGCACGGCACGCATCGCGGGCCAGAGCGGCAACAGGAGCACGGCCGCCAGCGAGGCTGCGAGCGATGGCGGCAGCTTGTCGGCCCGCGGCGAAGTCCGCTGGAACAGCGACGCGACCACCTCGGGGTCTGGCATCCGCATGTCGGTGCAAGGCAAGTTGACGCGCTTGCGTGTGTTGGTCCGCACCGATCGACAGGTGACAATTTCGGGTGAGGTGCAGTCGCGCCTCGATAACGGCCAGTTCACCGTGCGGGGCGACCTCAAGACCGATCGCGCAGTGATCATCCTGCCGGACGAGACCGCGCCAAGTCTCGGCAGCGATGTGGTGGTTCATTCAGCCGCCAAAGACCGCGAGGCGGCTGAGCAGCAAGCCAAGCGCGACGCTGCCGCGCGCGCTGCCGAAACGACCGCGGCAAGCAACAACGCCCGACCGCAAACTGCCAAGCCACCCGACATCGCAGTCACCTTCGACCTCGGCGATGACTTCGCGGTCCAGGGCCGCGGCATCACGACGCGACTCGAAGGCAAGCTCGACATCCGCAGTACCTCGCTTACAGCGCCGCCGCGAATCACCGGCGAGGTCAAGACCGTGCGCGGCCGCTATCGTTCTTATGGACAGGAACTCGACGTCGAGAGCGGCCTGGCGCGCTTCAACGGTCCGTTCGACAACCCGTCGCTCGACATTCTGGCCATCCGGCCGAACATCACCCAGCGCGCGGGCGTGCAGATCACAGGCACTGCGCAATCACCTCGCGTGCGGCTCTATTCCGAGCCCGCGCTCTCCGATGCGGAGACACTGTCGTGGGTGATCCTCGGACGCGCCCAGGCCAGCAGTGGCGGCGAATCGCTGCTGCTGCAGCAGGCCGCGTTGGCGGTGCTCGGCGGGCTGGGCAAAGGCGGCACCGGCGGCAGCCTTGCCAGCCGCTTCGGGCTCGACGAAATCGGCTTTAAAGGCCCTGGCAGCGGTGGTGACCTGCGCGAATCGGCGGTGACGCTCGGCAAGCGGCTGTCGTCGGACTTCTACGTGACCTACGAGCGCAGCATCGGAGGCACCTTCGGCACGCTCTTCATCTTCTACGATCTGACGCGGCGCCTGACCCTGCGCGGCCAGGCCGGCCAGAAGAGCGGGCTCGACCTGATCTACACGCTCAAATACGACTGAACTGTTAAAGTCGCCGCCGCTGCCCGAAGCCCCGAAACAAGCAAGTTTCGCGCGCTCAGTCCTCGTAGTTCAATGGATAGAACGGGGTCCTCCTAAGACTCAGATACAGGTTCGATTCCTGTCGAGGGCACCAAGGCCTCGGGCTCGAGAATTGTTTTTGTGTACTTAAGTGTGACCTAGTTCCTCCCGTCAAAAGGATGACGTAGGCACAATTGCTTACATGACACAGCGCGCACAAACCCCTCACGAATGGTGGAAAGACAAGTCCGATTCGACCGAACGGGCTGCTTTCACCCAGTCTTACCGTTCCGGCCAACGCGAGCAGCACGCCGCTGGCTGGCGCCGCAACGTCATGCTCGGGTTCCTGGTTATCGCCATTCCCGTGCTGGTTCGCCTGTTGATCGCAACATGATGTTCAACGTTTCCCCTCGCCCCGAGCGCCTGAGCATCGAGCAGATTCACGGGCTCGCAGACTCACTTCGAAGCGAATCGGCACACGATGGCCGCACGGCAGCTGCCGTCGCCGACGCACTCGAATCGGTCGCCCGCGAACGCGCATGCCGGGCGGCGCGACTGCAGCGCCAGTTCGGCCTGCGAAATTCAGCGTCGGTCCGTCGTGTTGCCGAGTGGGCCGTCACGAACTTCTGAGGAGCTCCACCGCTCGGCCACCACGCGATCCGGCGCGCTGGCTACTTCACCGAACCCGCCCACCGGCGGGTTTTGCTTTTTGCGCTCCGCTCGGGCATTACATTCGAGCGATGCATGATCTCGCCGTCTTCGTCGGCCGCTTCCAACCCTTCCACAAAGGTCACCTCGCCCTGTTGCAGCACGCGCTCTCTGAAGCGCAGCGCTGCATCGTGGTCATCGGCTCGGCCTTTCACGCGCGTTCGCCGCGGCATCCTTTCAGCTGGCAGCAACGTGCCGAGATGATTCGACGCGCTTTGCCTGAAACGGATCGAGAGCGGGTCAGTTTTGTGCCGGTGCGCGATCACCATGAAGACGCGCCGTGGATCGCCGAAGTTCGCCAAGCGATAACCAGCGCAAACAAGGCGAACACAGCGAAAGCGGCAACGACTTTCACGGCTGGTTCGACGGGCTCGACCGATGCGACCGGCTCCGCGCCGACCGCGGTGCTGCTGGTCGGCCACCGAAAAGACGCGACCACCGCCTATCTCGACTGGTTTCCCGAATGGCAGTTGACGACGCTGTCGGTCGCCTCGACCGCAACAGCCCGTGCGGCGCGCGACGCCTTGTTCGGTGCGACCGACGACGGCCCTCTGCGCGCAATGGTGCCGCTGCCGGCGTTCGACTTCCTGGCAATCTGGCGCAACGAGTCAACCTTCGCCGCGTTGCAAGAAGAGTGGACGATGCTGCGGGACTACCGTGCCACCTGGGCCGCGGCGCCCTGGCCGCCCACGCTGGTCACGGTCGATTGCGTCGTGAAGTGCCGCGACCATGTGTTGCTGATCCGCCGTGGCGAAGCACCAGGCAAAGGTTTGCTCGCCGTGCCGGGCGGCTTCATCGAGCAGCGTGAGACCACGCATCGTTCCGCCCTGCGCGAGCTGGAAGAAGAAACGCACCTCGACGTGCCAGACGCCGACCTGCGCGCCTGCCTGAGGGGCACTGCGGTATTCGACGCCCCCGATCGCAGCGAGCGCGGCCGCACGATCACGCACGCGCACTACTTCGACCTGGGCGATCGCCCTTGGCCGACGGTGCGCGCCGACGACGATGCGGCCTCGGCCAGTTGGACGCCCATCTCTGCACTCGTGGCGGAAGAAGCGCACTTCATGGACGACCACTTCGCCATGCTGCACCACTTCCTGCAATTCGAGTTGCCTGCGCCTCCCGCCTGAGCCCGCCCTCGCAGGCGCGCCCAACTTTCAGCTCATCGAAGCCACGCTCTCTTCTCGCGACAGCGCCGAACCTTGCGCGTTCTTGCGCCGCCCATCGATCTGCTCTGCGAGGTAGTACGCGTCTCGCGCGACACCTGAGAACCGGCCCGATCCCCAGGTGTGCAGCCACGGCAAGCCGAGGAAATACAACCCCGCCTGATGCGTCACGCCCCGCAGATGCACCGGCTCACCCTTGCCGTTGAACACCGGCGCATCGACCCATGCGAAGTCCGGCAGAAAGCCGATGCACCACACCACGCTGGTGATGCCCGAGGCACGCAGGCTGAGTGTCGTGCGCTCCTCTTTCGGCTCCCACACCGGCACGTAGCGCTCGGGCGGCGGCGCATCGATGCCGTTGGCTTCGATGTATTTGTCGATCGACGCGTTGATGCCGTTGTAGATCTTGTCGGCGTGGTCCAGGTGCTCGCGCAGGTTGGGCTGGAACTGCAGCGCATCGCCTTCCATGCCGGTCAGCAAACCATAGAGCTCCATGCCTTCGTTGGCGAACGCACGCAGGTCGATGTCGCGTCCACCATCGCGCCCGGTGAGGTAGTGGTTGGTGTTGTCGCGCACGCCTTCGCGCAACGGATGTGCAGTGACCGGCATGTCGTAGTACTTCATGTCGGCGAGCCAGTCGACCGCGTCCTTGCCGCGATAGAAGCGCGCGCAGCGCGGCGCGTTGCCCGTGGCAAGAAACACCTTGCGGCCGGCCAGATGCAGGTCTTCGGCGATCTGCGAACCCGACTGTCCGCAGCCCACCACCAGCACAGCACCCTCGGGAAATTGCGCGGGGTTACGGTATTGAGCCGAGTGGTATTGCACGATGCCGGCAGGCAGGCGCTCGGCCATGCGCGGGATCACCGGCTTGTGATAGCCGCCCGACGCCACCACCACCTGGTCGGCAGTGAACTGGCCGGCGCTGGTTTCGACCGTGTACCGGTCGGACTCGCCCGCGCGCGACACCTTGTTGACCGTGACGCCTTCCATCGCCGGCGCCTGCACCTGCTCGACGAAACCGGCCAGCCACGCGTTGATCTCGTCCTTGACCATGAAGCCGTGCGGATCGGTGCCCTTGTACGGCCAGCCCGGAAGATCGCACTGCCAGTTGGGCGTGACGAGGCAAAACGAGTCCCAGCGCTGCGTGCGCCAGCTGTGCACCAGGCTTCGTTTTTCGATGACCAGATGGTCGATGCCGCGCTGCTGCAAACAGTGGCTGAGCGACAGGCCGGACTGGCCGCCGCCGACGATGACGACGCTGTAGTGAGTGGTCTTGGTAAGCATGGTGTTTCTTTTATTCAATCAGTCGAAGGCGATGACGGTCACCTGGGCATCGGTTTGCGCGTCAAACCGGGTTGCGATGTGCTCGATCTCGGCCAGTTGGTCCATTGCCTGCGAACAGGCGAAGCCGTACTTGGCGCGCACGCGCTCCGACGCGATGCCGAGTGCATCGCGCGTACGCTGCATGAAGTCCGGAAGCGGGTAGCTTTGACCGACGGCGAGGAAGTCCTCGACGACCAGCGACGGCGAGTAGCAGCGCGTCTCGCTGAAGTCGGGCCATCGAACATTGAAGTGCATCACGGGCATACGGATTTCCTTGTGGTGTCGAGCGATTGCTCAACAGGTCGCGGCAGCGCGTTGCATTGCCGACGCCGGCTCGGCGGACAGGCCCTGCCGGTACAACGTCGCGTGTCGCTCGGCACTGGCGGCCCAGCTGAAGCGGGCGATGAGGCGCGCGGCGGAGCGAGCGATCGCAGCCGGGTCGCGGGAGTTCAGCGCGCGATCGATCGCGTCGGCAATCGATGACGGCTGCTCGGGGTCGGCCCACTGGCAATCGGCCTCGGTGAGGTATTCCGTGAAGGGCGCGATGCGCGACACCACCACCGGCGCGCCGCTCGCCAATGCTTCAAGCACGACCAAACCGAACCCCTCGTTGAGCGACGGCATGGCAACGACATCGGCCAGGCGATAGAGACCGGGCATGTCCGCATCGTCCAGCGGACCGGTCAGCACCACCGGCTGGTTGCGGCCGATGCGCAGTCCACTGGCATCGGCCAACGCCTTGAAGTCGCGCGTGTAGTGCGCGTGGTCGAGCAAGCTGGCACCGCCTGCGATCACCAGTTGCGCATCGGGCCTGCGCGCGCGCAGCAGCACGAAGGCTTCGAGCAGCCGCAGCGTGTTCTTGCGCGCTTCGACGCCGCCCACCGCCAGCACGACTGGCGCCCCCGTGCGCACGCCGAGCCGACGTGCCAGCGCCGCATCGGTGTCATGTGCGGAGGCGCTGAAGCGCTCGCTGTCGACGCCATTGCTCACCTCGGACGCATCGATGCCGTGCTGGCGCCGCAGGATGTCTTGCCACAACCGGCTCACGCAAAACATCTGGCGCGCACGACGAAAGCCGCGCGCCTGCCAGAACATCAACTGCGGCGACGCAAAGACTTCGAGGTGATGCACCGTCCGCGCGAAGCCATCGATCAGCCCTTCGTCTTGCAGGTTGGCCAGCGCGTTGCCGCCGATCGGGTCGTGCGTGTGCAGCACGTCGAACGGCTTCTTTTCGATCAGCGCAGACAAATGGGTGGTGAAGGCCTCGATGCGGCCACCGACCATCTCGACCATGTCGTGGGGCGTGCCACCGACCGGCACGAGTTGCGTCGCGCATCGCATCGGCCTGAAGAAACGTTGACCCGGCGTCGCGGGTGCCATCACCGTCACATCGTGGCCGGCATCGTGCAAGGCATGCGCCAGCTCGATGGTGTGGACCACGCCGCCGCGCGGGTTCACCGAGTGCGTCAACAGGCCGATGCGAAGCGGCTTCTTAAAGTCGAACGCTTCACGCATGGGCCACCTGCGCGTCAGACTCGGAGTCGGCAGCCTCGCAGATGAACGGGTCGCGCTGCAAGTCCCACAGCTCTTCGTGTTGCGAGCCCTGGCGCAACATGAGCTTGCGTGTGGCGTCGACATCGCCAACGACGGTGGCAGCCAGATCGCGCGCTGCAAAGCGCGCGAGCACCGCGTCGACCTTGTCGGGCCGAACGCTGAGCACGAAACCGTAGCTGGGGAACGATGTCAGCCAGCGCAGCAGCGGCACACCGCCAGGCCGCGGAATGGCATCGATGTCGATCGTCGCGCCGACGCCGGAGCATTCGAGCAGCATCAACGCCGTGCCGATGGCGCCGGCCATGCTGATGTCCTTGCCGGCATCGCACAGGCCTTCTTCTGCGAGCAACGGAAGGATCTCAAGATCGGCACGCAAGCGTTCACCGGGCGTCGCGGTCGAGGCGTTCCAGTAGGGGAACGGCTCCTCGTAGGCGCCGCGCAAGTCGATCGCCATCACGAGCCGATCGCCTGGCCGCGCATCGAAACTCGTCAGTAATTTTTTCGCGTGACCAAGGATGGACACGGCCAGCTGGGGACGCTCGCTTCGGTTGTTGCTGTGACCGCCGACGATCGGCACGCCATATTTCGCCGACGCCACCGCCATGCCCTTGAGCATTTCGTCCGCCGGCTGCATGCCCGCACTCCACAGCGCGTTGACGACGGCCGTCGGCCGGCCGCCCATCGCGTAGATGTCGCTCACGTTGACCATCACGCCGCAGTAGCCGGCGAACCACGGCATGCGGGTGATGAAGTCTTCGACCAGGCCCTCGATGGCGAAGAGAAGGTAGCCGCCATTGCCGTCGGGTATGGCTGCGCAGTCGTCGCCGATAGGCACTGCTTGCGACAGGTCGGTCGTCCCGCCCGGGAGCGCCCGGCCGAGTGCGGTGACGATGTCGCTGATGTCGCGCTTGTGCGCGAAGCCGCGCGAGTCGCGCAATGCAGCAACGATGGCGTGCAGCATGGGTGCCCTATTCAAGGCTGCTGCCCTCACCCTGGCCTCTCCCAGACGGAGAGGGAAAAGACGGACGACCCGCGCGGGAGACGAAGCCGCTGATCGGGTCATGGCACGGCGGATAAAAGCGCAAGTCCGGCTGCATCTCCGCATGGGGTCTTCCATGAACCATCAGCGCGCCCGTCGTACGCCAGTGCAGCTTCTGAAACAGCGCCTCGTTCTGCGACTGCACATGCGCCATGAACGTGTTGCACCCCTGCGCACGTGCACGCGTCACCGCCAGCTTGATCAGCGTCGCGCCCAGATGGCCCTGGTTCCTGAACGCCGCGTGCACCGCAAGTCGCGAGCCCCACCAAACGCCGGACGATGCTTCATGGATGCGCACCGTGCCGACCACCTGATCCGGCATGCCACCGATGCAAGACATCGCAACCAGCAACTGTGCGTGCTGATCGATGCCATCACGATCGTCGCCGATGAAGATGCCCTGCTCGATGCAAAACACCGCGCGGCGCAAGGCATGCGCTTCGTCGCGTTCCCAGCGTTGCGCAGCCTCGCGCACGAGGAATTCGACCGGCGCGTAGTGCACCACAGGGTCGACGATGTCATCGATGCAGCTCATGGTGGGCTCCTTCTTTCGAATGGTTTCGAGTCAGGACTCGTACACCGACAGCGAGGAGCAGGCGCCGCATTTTCCGCAGCCGGCCTTGATGTCGCTCGAACGCAGGTTGTGGGCGGCGACGCGCTGGCCCAGCGGCTGGAGGATCGACTTCATGAACTCCGGCGTCGGCGCGGGATGGTCTTCCAACGGGGTGCCACTGATCGGCACGAACGGCACCACGAACGGGTACACGCCCATCGTGAGCAGCGTGTCGCAGATCTCGAGGATGGCTTCGCGCGTGTCGCCGAGCCCGGCCAGGATGTAGGTGCTGACCTGGCCACGCCCGAACACGCCGACCGCTGCCTCGAACGCGCTCATGTAGCGCGAGATCGGCACGCTGGCCTTGCCCGGCATGATCTTCTCGCGCACCGACTGCGTCACCACTTCGAGGTGCATGCCGAGCGTGTCGATGCCAGCCGCCTTCATGCGGTGGAACCACTGGTCGTCGTCCGGCGGTTCGCACTGGCCCTGGATCGGAATGTCGACCGCGGCCTTGATCGCGAATGCGCTCTCGCACAGGATGGCCGCACCGCGGTCGGTCGCGTTGGGCGTGCCAGTCGTCAGCACCATGTGCTTGACGCCGTCGAGCAGCACCGCGGCACGCGCCACTTCGGCCAGCTGCTCGGGTGTCTTGCGCGCCACCGTGCGGCCGGCTGCGAGCGACTGCCCGATCGCGCAGAACTTGCAGGTCTTCTTGCGGCTCTCGTAGCGGATGCAGGTCTGCAGCACCGTTGTCGCAAGGACGTCGGAGCCATGCAGCGTCGCGATGTGCGAGTAAGGCACGCCGTCGAAAGTCTGCATCGAATAGAAACGCGGCTGCTTCGGAAAGCTGATGCTCGCGATGGGAATCGCACCACGCGTGATGGTGCTCATACCCTGCGCGTCGGGTGCCTGCGCGGTGAAGGGCGAGTTCCACGCGGTCGACGTATGCACCGGCACCATGATCGTGTGACCGTCCACCGTGACGGCCTTGTGGTCCGATGGGCCGGCACCGCCGCGGCGGCTGGCCGCGCCGGCCGAAGGATCAACCAGCCGCAACCCGAAGGACTGCAACTCGGTCATCAGTTGCCGGCTCGACGGGGAGGTTGGCGTGGCGGTCGGTATGGTCATAAGGATGTCCGGTGGAAGAAGAAGAACCGAAAGAACCGTTGGAAAGCTCGGCGGCGGCCGGCATGGCGAACGTGGTCGTGGCAGGACGCTCGTTGATCGCCAGGCTCAGCAGTTCGGGCCGCGCGTAGTGGCCGACGGAATCCATCATTCGTTTGCGCTTGGTGATCAGCGCCATGTCGAGGTCGGCGATGACCATGCCTTCGCCGTCGGTCAGCGGCGCTGCGAGGTGCTTGCCTTCGGGCGAGACGATGGCCGTGTGGCAACCGCCGCGCAGCGCCTTCTGCAAACCGGTGTCGGGCGTGATCGCGACGATCTGTTCATCGGTTAACCAGCCGGTCGCGTTCACCACGAAGCAACCCGACTCGAGCGCGTGATGGCGGATGGTCACTTCCATCTGCTCCGCGAAGATTGGCCCGACCAACGAGCCGGGGAACTGCGCGCAATGGATTTCTTCGTGCTGCGCCATCAGCGCATAGCGAGCCAACGGGTTGTAGTGCTCCCAGCAGGCCAGCGCGCCGACGCGGCCGACGGCGGTGTCGACCACCTTGAGGCCGGCCGCATCGCCCTGGCCCCAGATCATTCGCTCGTGGTACGTCGGCGTGATCTTGCGGCGCTTGAGCGCGAGCGTGCCGTCGGCGTCGAACACCAGTTGCGTGTTGTAGAGGCTGCCATGGTCACGCTCGTTGACGCCGAGCACCACCACCACGCCGCGCGCCCGCGCCCGCTCCGCCACGGCCAGCGTGACCGGGCCCGGCACCACCACCGACCGCTCCATCAGCCGGATGTGCGCCGGCCCCTGCTGCACCGGTGGCTGCACGAAGGAGAAGTACGGGTAGTACGGCACGAAGGTCTCCGGAAAGACCATCAGCTGCACGCCCTTGCCCGCGGCCTCATCGATCGCCTCGCACACCTTGTTCAGGGTGCCGTCATGGCTCTCGAAGTCGGGCGATATCTGTACCGCTGCGGCGCGGACGATGCGTGGCGATGTCATGGCAGCGCGACTCTTACAGGGTCCAGGTGTCGAGGATGAAGGCGTTGGCCTTGCGGTGCAGCAGCACGATGTCGAGCACGTCGAGCGGGCTGATCGGCACGATGCCCGGAATCAGCGAGCCTTCGCCATGGCCGTACAGGGCCTGCAGCGCGAAGCGGCAGGCGTAGACCTTGCCGCCCTCTTCCATGAACTTGGTGATCTGCTTGTTGAAGTTCTGATGACCGGGGAAAGCCTCGTCGCCCAGCGTCGGGAAACCGCGCTGCACGCCGAGCGTGACGCCGGGGCCGTACAGCAGGATGGTGGTGTCGAAACCCTTGCGCTTCAGCCGTGTGGCCTGCAGCAGATTGACGAAACCGATCGAGCCTTCGAAGGCGACGGTGTGGAAGGTGACCAGGGCCTTCTCGCCCGGTTCGGCCTTGACGTCTTCGAAGACTTTTTCTTCGTAGTCGACAAGGTGATCGCCAGTGACGTTCGGTGCTTTGGTGACTTTGGGCATGGTGTGTTCCGGTTGAAAATTGGACTGAAAAACGAGAGGGACGATGTGCTGCTCGCCCTTCGAATTCGCACGCTTTGTGCCACTCGAAACCCGTGTGGATGCGATCAACCTGCAATCAATCAATAACAGTGCGCCATCCGGGACATCGAAAGAATTTCAGGCACTGTTTTCAACGACTGGGCGCGCCCTGAAGACAGCCTTGGAGGCCTCGCCATGCACACCGTTGATGCGCTTTCGATGCGATCAATGCACCCGATCAATGGACTTGAATGCACACGTTCGAGGCATTGATCGCTCACCTAAGCCGCATAAGACTCGTTTTGGTCGGCACGGAACCTGCGTCCGCCAATCGCATTCACCGATCGCATCCGATGCGATCAATGGATGCGATCAACTCACCGTGAACCCGCCATGAGCAACACATGACCAAACTCTCGCAGCATTGGCAGCGCAAGCTCGACACGAGCAGCAAGCCCGCCTACCTGTTGCTCGCCGACCTGATTGCCGACGACATCCGTACAGGCCGGCTGACGGCGCGCGACCAGCTCCCCACGCTGCGCGACCTCGCGGTCGATTTGCGGCTCAACTACACGACCGTGGCGCGCGGCTACGCGGAGGCGCGCAAGCGCGGCCTCATCGACTCGCGCTCGGGCACCGGCAGCTTCATACGCGGCAGCAGCCCCGCGCTGCCCTTGCGCGGCGGCAGCGGTGCCGAGATGACGATGAACCTGCCGCCCGAGCCGCAGGACGCCGGCCTGCTCGGACGCATGCACGAGAGCGCCGCTCGCGTGATGGCCGATTCCGACCTGTGGGATCTGCTGCGCTACCAGGACTTCGGCGGCTCCGTGCGCGACCGCGAGGCCGGCATGCAGTGGCTGCGGCCGCGCGTACCCGATTGCCGGCTCGACCAGATGCTGGTGTGCCCCGGCATCCACAGCGTGCTGGCGGCGGTGTTCTCGCAACTCGCACGACCGGGCGAACTGATCTGCGTCGAGGCGCTGACCTATCCGGGCGTGAAGGCGATCTCGACGCAGTTGGGCATCCAGCTGCATGCGCTGCAGCTCGACGAAGAAGGCCCGATGGGCGATGCCTTCGAGCACGCCTGCAAAACGCTCAAGCCCAAGGCGCTCTACGTCAACCCGACCCTCAACAACCCGACCACCGCGACGATCTCTCGCGCGCGTCGCGAAGCGCTGGCCGACATCGCCTTGCGCTACGCCATTCCGATCATCGAAGACGACGCCTACGCGATGATTCCGCGCCAGGTGCCCCCGACGTTCGCCAGCATGGCGCCCGACCTCACCTACTACATCACCGGTTTTTCGAAGACGCTGGGTGCGGGGCTGCGCAACGCCTACGTGCGCTCGCCCAACGCGCGGCAATCGCAACGCCTGGCTGGCGCGCTGCGTGCCACCACCGTCATGGCCTCGCCCATCACCAACGCGCTCGCCACGCTGTGGGTCGAAGATGGCACCGCCGACGAAATGCTGGTCGCGGTACGCAACGAATCGAACGCGCGCCAGGCGCTGGCGGTCAAGCACCTGGCCGACCACGGCATCAACGGCTCCGATCAACAGACCGAGGGCTTTCATTTGTGGCTGCCGTTGACCTCGGCGTGGAGCACCGTCGAATTCGCTTCGTACCTGCGCAGCCAGAACGTCGGCGTGGTCGCGAGCGCAGCCTTCTCTACCGACGGCGCGCCGCCGGACGCGGTGCGCATCTGCCTCGGCGGGCCGATGTCGCGCGAAGAATGCGATCAGGCATTGCGGCTGGTCGCCGATACGCTGACGCATCCGCTGCATCCGCACGCAACGGTGACCTAAGGCACGGACTCGCGCCCAGCCCTGACCGCCTGTAGGCACACGCCGACGTGCGCGGGATGCGTTATCCGGCAGCAAAGGCCCAGGGCAGACCACTAAGGTCGTGGCTCACCAACACACGGAGACCTTCATGAAAAGCATCATCCTTTGGCTGTGCGGCGTCCCGCTCATCGTCATCATCGGTCTGAAGGTTTTCGGCGTCTTTTGAGATCCGACAGGTTCCTCCTCCCGGCGCCTCTCTGGCGTCGTTCCATAGCGCCCTTCGGGGCGCTTTTTTTTGGTCAGAACGTTTCGCGACGAAGTTGTTGAACGTCTTCATGCAGCGACCTCGCCCAACTGCGCCGCTCCCGTCCATACGCCGATTGCGGCTCGCCGAACCGGACGATGGCCAGCAACGGCGGCGCCGTCAGCGTGTTCCACAGCGAGGTAACGAGGTTGTCGTCGTCGATGTAGCGCGGCGCCTGGCTGGTCTCGCCGGTGGCGGCATCGGCAAAGCGAATCGCAGCGGGCTGGATCGGCGCATCGGCTGAGATAGCGGCCTGCATCAGGTTGGCATGGAACGGCAACAACCCGTGGCCATCGCTGGTCGTGCCCTCGGGAAAGATCGCGATCAGGTCGCCCTTGCGCAACGCGTCGGTCATGTGATGCACCACGCGCAGCGCGTCGCGTCGCCGCTCACGCTCGATATAGAGCGACCCCGCGCCGGTCGACAACATGCCGATGAGCGGCCAATGCCTGACGCCAGCTTTCGAGACGAAGCGCACGTGGCGTGCCGCGTGGATCGCGAGGATGTCGAGCCACGACAGGTGGTTGCACACCAGCAGCACCGGCCCGCCCGCAGGTGGCGTGCCCTGCACCGTGAGCTGCACTCCCATGAGCGCCAGCATGCGCGTTGCCCACTGCTGCACGGCCGCCTCGCGTTGCGCCGGGGTCATTGCCGGAAACTTGAAGCGGATGGTCCACCAGCCACCGAGCGCATGGCCGACGGCGCGAAGCAATTTCCAGGAAGCGGAGAGTTGACGCATGCGCGAAGTCGGCGCTTCAGCCGTGAACGAGGCGACCGGCGACGAGCGTATGGCGCGCCCGTCCTCGCAGCGCGTAGCCGGCAAACGGTGTGCTCTTGCCATGGCTGCGCAGCGTCTCGGGCTGCACCTGCCATTCGATCTCGGGGTCGATCACACAGACGTCCGCCACACCGCCTGTCGTCAACTGGCCGGCGCCGGCTGCAGTCAGCAGTCGGGCCGGCGCCGATGTCACGACACGCAACGCGCGCATGAGCCCGACACCGCTCTGCTCACCCCATTGCAGCGCCAGCGGCAGCAGCAATTCGAGCCCCGTCGCGCCCGCTTCGCTCTCAGCGAAGGGCAGCGTCTTGGCATCGGCATCGACCGGCGTGTGGTCGGACACCAGCGCATCGATGGTGCCGTCGGCCAGCCCTGCCGACAACGCATCGCGGTCGCGCTGCTGGCGCAGAGGCGGGTTGAGCCGCGCGCGACTGTCGAAGTAGCCGATGTCGGTGTCTATCAGCAGCAGCGAATTGATGCTGACGTCGCAGGTCAGCGGCAGGCCGGCCGCCTTGGCTTCGCGCACCAGTTGCACACCGGCCGCACTAGAGAGTCGGCACAGGTGCACGCGTGCGCCGGTGCTCTTCATGAGTTCGACGATGGTGAAGATCGCGATGGTCTCCGCCGCCACCGGCACGCCGGACAGGCCGAGCCGCGTCGCGAGCGGGCCGCTGGCCGCGACACCCTTGCCGAGGTCGCGGTCTTGCGGGCGCAGCCATACGGTGTAGCCGAAGGTGCTCGCGTAGAGCAACGCGCGCTGCAGCACTTGCGTGTCGGCCAGAGCCACGTCGGCCTGGGTAAAGCCGATGCAGCCGGCTTCGGTCAGCGCGGCCATCTCGGTCAGCACTTCGCCGGCCAGGTTGCGGGTGAGGGCGCCCAGCGGAAACAGGCGTGCGCCGTTTTGTTTGGATGCGCGAAACCGCAGCATCTCGATCAGGCCAGGCTCGTCGAGCACCGGGTCGGTGTCGGGCAGGCAGACCAGGCTGGTCACTCCGCCCGCGACCGCCGCGGCCATCTCGCTTTCGAGCATGCCCTCGTGCTCAAAGCCGGGCTCGCGCAGGCGCGCTGCGAGATCGACCAGGCCCGGCGCCACGATGCAGCCTGCGGCATCGAGGATGCGATCGGCCTTGAAGCCCGAAACGTCGCCGATGCCGAAGACCTTGCCGTCGGCCAGCGCGACGTCGGCCCGCTGGTCGAAGCCCGATGCCGGATCGATCACGCGGCCGTTTGTTATGAGGATGTTCATGCTTCATTGCCCGCAACGATGCTCATCACCGCCATGCGTACCGCGATACCGAAAGTGACCTGCGGCAGGATCACGCTCTGCCTGCCGTCGACCACAGCGGAGTCGATTTCGACACCGCGGTTGATCGGCCCCGGGTGCATCACGATGGCGTCCGGCTTGGCCAGCCGAAGCTTCTCCGGCGTGAGCCCGTAGGTCTTGAAGAACTCCTGACTCGACGGCAGCAGCGCGCCGCTCATCCGCTCGTTTTGCAGGCGCAGCATGATCACGACGTCGCAATCCTTGATGCCTTCTTCGAGCGTGTGGCACACGCGCACGCCCATCTGGGCCATGTCGTCGGGCACCAGCGTCCGGGGGCCGACCACCCGCACTTCGGCACAACCCAGCGTGGTGAGGCCGTGAATGTCGGAGCGCGCCACGCGCGAGTGCAGAACGTCACCGACGATCGCAACCGTGAGGTTGGTGAAGTCTTTCTTGTAGTGACGGATCGTGTACATGTCGAGCAGCCCCTGCGTCGGATGCGCATGGCGGCCGTCGCCGGCGTTGACCACATGCACATGCGGCGCGACATGTTGCGCGATGAGGTACGGCGCGCCCGATTCGCCGTGCCGCACCACGAACAGATCGGCGGCCATCGCGCTCAGGTTGGCGATGGTGTCGAGCAGCGACTCGCCCTTGGTCGCCGACGAGCGCGCGATGTCGAGGTTGATGACGTCGGCGCTCAGCCGCTTGGCCGCGATCTCGAAGGTGGTGCGAGTGCGCGTCGAGTTCTCGAAGAACAGGTTGAACACGCTCTTGCCGCGCAGCAACGGGACCTTCTTGACCTCGCGGTCGCTCACGCTGGTGAAGTTGGCGGCTGTGTCGAGGATGTGCGTAAGGATGCTCTTGGGCAGCCCTTCGATCGACAGCAGATGGATGAGTTCGCCGTTCTTGTTGAGCTGCGGATTGCGTTTGTAGAGCATCAGCGAGTGGCCTCAACTTGCAAGCTGAACACGCCTGATTCGCTGCGTGCCAAAGCCAGGAGTTGGGTGTCCGGCAACGTCAAATGCGTCGCTGCGAAGTCGGCTGCCACCGGCAGTTCACGCCCACCGCGGTCGACCAGCACCGCAAGCCGCACGCAGGCCGGACGCCCGAAGTCGAACAGCTCGTTGAGCACCGCGCGGATGGTGCGGCCGGTGTAGAGCACGTCGTCGAGCAGCAGCACATCGGCACCGTTCACTTCGAACGGCAACGCGGTTTGCGCGCTCGCAGCCAGGCCGCGGCGCGCGAAGTCGTCGCGATGCATGGCCGACGAGATCACTCCGGGGGCGCCGGGCAGGCCCAGGTCTTTTTGCAGCCGCTCCACCAGCCAGGCGCCGCCGGAAGTGATGCCGACCAGCCTCGTCTCGGGCCGCATCAGCTGCTTTACGCCGGATGTGAGCGCGGTGTAGAGCGCCTCGGCGTCGGGGATCGTGTTCAAGAAAGACTCCTCAGGAATTGCTCCAGGATGATGCAGGCGGAGGCGGCATCGGCATCGCGCGCGCCGGACGCGAGCGCCTCGGTCGTGCTGTAGCGCTCGTCGACTTCGTACACCGGCAGCTTGAAGCGTCCGTGCAGTTGGCGTGCGAACTTCTGAGCACGACGCGTGTTCTCGTGCGCTGCGCCATCGGGATGAAATGGCACGCCGATGACAAGTGCATCGGGCTGCCATTCGCGGATGCGGGCTCCGACCTGAACGAAGCGGGCATCGCCTTCGGCCTTGATGGTGGCCTGCGGCGACGCGGTCTTGAGCAGGCGACTGCCGGTAGCGACGCCCGTGCGCTTCAAGCCGAAGTCGAAAGCCAGGAAGCTCTGAAAATGCGAGGGGACCGGGTCAGCAGAAGGAGCGGAAACGTCACGGGATGAGGCTGTGTTGGCTGGCTCGTTCGACATGACCAAAGCGCTCAGGCGTGACCGGCGTCGGGCGACAGCTTCCAGGCTTCCAGCCCCAGCAACAACAGCGCGCGGTCGTAGCGCTGCTCGATCGGCGTGTCGAAGATGACCGCCGGATCGGCATCGACGGTAAGCCAGCTGTTCTCGGCCAGCTCGGACTCGAGCTGCCCCTGCTCCCAGGCCGCATAACCGAGCGACACCAGCACCTTGCGCGGCCCGGCGCCGGTCGCCAGCGCTTCGAGCACGTCTTTCGACGTCGTCATTTCAAGGCCACCCGGAATCGTCATGGTCGATGCATAGACCGACTCCTCGGGCTTGTCGCCTTCCGCGAACACCGGCTCGTGCAGCACGAAGCCACGTTCGGTCTGCACCGGGCCACCCTGGAAAACCGGCGCCTCACCCAGTTCGGGTCGACTCAGATGCAGCTCGATCTTTTCGAACAGACCCTTCAAATTCATGTCGCTGGGCTTGTTGATCACGAGGCCCAGCGCGCCGCGTTCGCTGTGTTCGCACAGGTAGATCACGCTGCGCCTGAATGCCTTGTCTGCCAGACCGGGCATCGCGATCAGGAAATGATGCGTCAGGTTCATCGGGGCAGAATCAGAAGCCATATGCCTCCCATTTTACTGGCCGTCGACAAAGCCTATCCCAAAGGGCTGATGTGGTTCCGTCGCGATCTGCGCGTGGACGACAACGCAGCGCTCTATCACGCACTGCGCAGCTGCCGGCAGGTGCTGTGCGTGTTCGTGTTCGATCGGGCCATCCTCGACGCCTTGCCGAGCGCCGATCGACGGGTCGAATTCATCCGCGAATCGCTGGTGGAGCTCGATGCGGAGCTGCGTACCCTGGGCAGCGGGCTGATCGTTCGGCATGCGGTCGCGGCCGACGAAATCGCGGCGCTGGCCCACGCACTCGAAGTGCAGGCCGTGTTCGCGAATCGCGACGATGAGCCGGCAGCGCTCGAACGTGACGCCAAGGTGTTCGGCGCGCTGGCCAACGCCGGCGTCACGTATCACACCTACAAAGACCAGACCATCTTCGAGCGCGACGAGGTGCTCACCAAGACCGGTCAGTCGTACACCGTGTTCACGCCCTACAAGCGCGCCTGGCTCGCCAAGCTCGAAGCTTTCTATCTGAAGCCGTATCCGGTACGCCACTACGCCGATGCACTGGCACCGCCGCCCGAATCGCATCGTGCCGGCGTACCGACGTTGAAGGCCATCGGCTTCGAGAAGACCAACCTCGCCGAGCTCGAAATCCCCACCGGCACCCAGGGCGGCGCAGCGCTGTTCGACGACTTCTTTCAGCGCATCGACCGCTACGACGCGTCGCGCAACTTTCCGGCGGTGCGCGGCCCGAGCTACCTGAGCGTTCATCTGCGCTTCGGCACGGTGTCGATCCGGCAACTGGCCGGCGTGGCACATCAACTCGCGCTGCAAGGCGACGTCGGGGCCGCGACCTGGCTCAGCGAACTGATCTGGCGCGACTTCTACTTTCAGGTGCTGGCGTTCAACCCGCGCATTGGCGAGGGCAAGAGCTTCAGACCCGAGTACGACAAAATCATCTGGCATCACGGCAAGCATGCCGACGGGCTCTTCGACGCCTGGTGCCAGGGCCGAACCGGCTACCCCTTGATCGACGCGGCCATGGCGCAGATCAACCAGACCGGCTACATGCACAACCGGCTGCGCATGGTGGTGGCGAGCTTTCTGTGCAAGGACCTGGGACTGGACTGGCGTCGCGGTGAGGCCTACTTCGCACTGCACCTGAACGACTTCGAGCTCGCCTCCAACAACGGCGGCTGGCAGTGGGCGAGCTCCAGCGGTTGCGATGCGCAACCTTACTTTCGAATCTTCAATCCGGTCACGCAGAGCGAACGCTTCGACCCGGAAGGCAAGTTCATCCGGCGTTATTTGCCTCAGATTTCAAAGCTATCGAACACGTCGATCCACGCGCCATGGAATGCCACGCCAGTGGAGCTCGAAGCCGCCGGCATCGTGCTGGGCGAGGGCTATCCGAAACCCGTCGTCGACCACGCCGAGGCGCGCGAACGCACGCTGCAGCGCTACGGCGTGGTGCGCAGCAAGGCCACTGCCGCGAACTGAGGCAGTCATGGGCATCCGGAGCAAGCAGAGCTGGCGGGTCGCCCGGCAAGGCCGCCTCGCTGGGTGCGGGTGCTTACCTATGTCGTACGAAAGATTGCATATCAGGCGATCTCAAGGTAATTTATCGGCCAGAGGGGATACAAAAACCGAGGAGATTTCATGGCGATGCTGTCCGCGTATCGACGCGCAGCGGCTGACCAGTGGCTGGCCTCCGCCGACGCGGCCTTCGGCGCACTCGACGAGGCCATTTGTCTGGTCAGCGGCAACGGTGCGCTCCTGCATCTCTCCGCCAAAGCGCGCGAGTGGCTGGAGCCGACGGGAGGCCTTCAAGTAAGGCAAGGTCGGCTCTGGCATCCAGTCGCAGGCATGCGCGACGCCTTGCAGGGCGCACTGCGACAAGTTGCAACGCGGCCCACCACCTCGCATCTGGCGACAACCGGAAGCCGCGACGGTGCCTGCCTCCACCTGGACCTCGCGCGCGCCGATGTGAGCTTGCGCATGGGCGATGAATCCATGGTGTTCGTTCGCATGCGCCGCGGCCGTCCCTCTGCCCTTGCAAGTGCCGACGGGCTTTGCACGACCTTCAACCTGACGCCGGCCGAGGGCCGCGTGCTCGCAGCGCTGATCGATGGCGAATCGCCAGCCGACCATGCGCGCTCCTACGGCACATCGATCCACACGGTGCGAAAGCAGATCGCGGTGCTGATGGAAAAGATCGGCTGCACGCGCCAGATCGATCTGGTGAGGACCGGGCTTGGGGCTCTTTAGCTTCGTATTCGGCGTCATCAGTTTGCGGGATGCCGGCGGCGGGTCGCAGCCCTAATGTGAGCCTCCCAACAAAGGAGAAGATGCATGACAACCGTTCGCCCTCTGGCCGCCTGTCCACGCGCGCCTGCCCGCTCTGATCGCTCCGGTGCCTTCGCCGAACCATCGCATCTCCGACGCCTCGGATGGGCGGTCACCGGCGCTGCAGCGCTAGCAGTTTCCGGATGCGGCGGCGGTGGCGGTGGCTACAACTTCCCGGTGATCGGCGCGACGCCAGCACCCTCTCCTGCACCGTCGCCAGTTCCCGCTCCGGCACCGGCACCGGCGCCTGCCACGTCCAGCCTGACCGGCGTTGCCGCCACCGGTGCCGCATTCGCGGGCGCGCATCTCACGGTGGTCGACAAGACCGGCACGACCGTGTGCGACACGACCACCACGCCACAAGGCACCTACAACTGCACCCTGCCGGCGACGACGCAGGCGCCACTGGTCATCACCGCGCGACGCGACGACCAGGTGCTCTACAGCGTGACCGCCAGCACCACGGGCGGCACTGCCAACGTGACGCCGCTCACCACCATCGTGGTATCGCGCCTGTCGCCTGTGGGGGATCCATCTCAATTGGCAGCGGCGATCAAGTCTGCAGCCAAGGTGGTCGACGAGGCCAGCATCAAGGCCGGCGTTGCCGAGTTGCTCTTGTTGTTGAAGCCGCTGCTCGATGTGCTCGGCGACAAGATCGACCCGATCACCGGCGCATTCAGCGCCGACGGCACCGGGCACGACCGCGTGCTCGATTCTGTATCGGTCAGCGTTCGGCCCGACGGCACTGCGGCCAACATCGAGATTACGCTGCGGCTGTTGCCGACCGGCGGCACCGACACGGCGCCGGTGTCGATCACCTTCCGCAGCAGCGACGCGACACCGCCCACGCTGCCTCCCATCACCCCGTCGCAACTGCCGACACCGGGCGTGGCCGAGGCCATCGCTTCGCTGCTGACGCGCTTGACCGCCTGCTACGCGCTGCCGCTGTCACAACGTGTGAATGCACCCAACGACACGGCGGCAGTGACGGGTGGACCTGCCAACGTCATCGCGCCGGCGTGCCGCACCGTGTTCTTAGGCGACGACCCGGCCAGCTACCTCAGCGGCGGCAGCAAAGTCGGGCGCGACATCAATAACGCCGGTTCGTTCGCAGGCCTGTTCCGCCCCGGTGCCACCGGCGTGGTGTTCGACCAGGGCGCCATCGGCTTCTACCGCCCCAACGGCGACGTGGTGCTGAAGTACCACACGATTGACGTGCTGGGCAACGCGACCTTCGACACGCTGGTCGCACGCTCGGTCGGTGGTGTGTTGAAGCTCATCGGCAACCAGTATGTCTACAGCGCCAGCGTGCGGCCGTCGGTCGAAGACAGGGAGTTCATCAACTCGCCGGCCTTCGATTACGTGGCGACGGGCTACAACCTGTTCGTCGCCAACATCAACGACAGCGGTGGCAATCCACTGTTCGCCAAGGTGCTGGTCACCGCGCCCGATGGTCAGGTCTACACGCTGAAACCGACGGTCGGCAACTCATACCTGGGGCTGACAAACTCGGTGGGCGTCCTTGTCAGCGTGACCTCGATCCTGCGTCTGGCAGCGCAGTACAGGAACAGCGCCACGACGGGCAATCCGGCGGACAAGGAAGCCAGTCTGTTTCTCGGTCCGGCGCAGTTGAACGACGCGCAACTGGTCGCGCTGCGCGACGAAGGCGTGTGGTCGATGGAGTTTTTCCACGTCGATACGACCAAGGCGAACGTGATGCAGAGCTACCGCACCCTCAAGCGTGCGCCGACGCGGGGCGAAACCCTGCAGCTCAAGTTCCTCGCGTTGACGCCGGAGGCGCGGTCCACGCTGGTGTCGATCACGTCGGTCAGCAAGTCGCTCACCTTCGGTGCACCCAGCGCGACGGTGCCCAACGTGTTCGACTTCAGCATCGCCGGCCAACCCGCCTGGTCTGTTCCCGAAGGCAGCGTGCCAGCCATCAACTTCACGATCTTTGGCCGCGCTCCGACCGTGGGCGGCGTAGCTGGCGCCCGATTCGACGATGGTGCAGGCCTAGCGTCCCAGGCACGCACGGCCAAGGTGTTCTGCACGCCGCAAAGCATTGGCGATCCACATTGCGACACCGCCACCACCGGCGTATTGCAGTACGCGCAGGGCACCAGCTTCAACTACATGCAACTGAACTCGCGCAGTCGGGACCAGCTCGAGCTGTTCAAGGGCATCGCGTTCTATACGTACACACCATGAAAGTTGCCATGCGCGCACCTTCGAATTCACCGCTTCAGATGGCCGGCCTCGCGCTGCTGTGGGCGCTGGGCGCTGGCGCCGCAGCAGCGGCCGAACCAATCATCAGCGCGCAGGAACTCATCGATAAAGGCGCTCTTCGGCTGCCGGCCGATGCGGTGAAGGCTCTACTGGCAGCAGGGGCGGGCATCGAAACGATCGCGCCGGCCAGCGGCAATACGCGGCGCTGGACCAACGAACCCGACGGCAACTTCGTTGCTTCGAGCAGGGGAAAGCTGGGAACGAACTCGACCGCCCAAGGAACCTGGAAGGTGACAGACAGCGGCCTCTACTGTGTCGAAATTGCGTGGAAGGGCGGCGGCGAGCAGTGGTGCCGTGCCGTCTATCGACTCGACTCCGCGACCTATCTGGCGCCAGCGGATCTGCCAAAGAACGCTGACAAACAGTACGGGATGTTGACGGTCGCTGGACAGGCCGGCGCGGTCGCTGCCGCAATGGCCAGCGCGCCCATCTCCGTTGCCGCGCCCGTCGCGGTGGCCGCGCCCGCCTCCACCGCACCGTCGGCCGCAGCAGCGGCCAAGGGCGCGCGAAGCTACCTGGACAAGGCACAGGTCGAACAGACATTCATCGGCAAGTCGATGGTCTTCAAACGCGGCAACGAAATGGTGCAGTGGGAGCTGCGGGCCGACGGCCAGCTGTTCGCAACCAATCGCACACGCGGGAGCCGGGACGCAGCCGCATGGCAGCTCGCCGACGACGGCAAGCTGTGCGTCAAGTGGCGCGGCAGCTCGCAGGACGGCTGCCGCTACTACTACAAAGAGGGTGACAAGTTTTCGATCACCGAAACCAATCAGCCCAATGCCGCAGCCGTAGCCGAGATACAGGAAATTCAGTAGCCGCGGCCGAGGCCGGGCCACCCAAGCGCACGCTCAGATTGCAGCCGCCAGCGCAGCCTCGCTGGTGTAGCTGCGCACCAGTCGCAGCAACTCGTCTTCGGAATATGGCTTGCCGAGGTAGTGGTTCACACCCAGTGTGCGGGCGTGGTCGCGGTGCTTCTCGGCGATGCGCGAGGTGATCATGATGATCGGCAGGTCGGCCAGCGACGCGTCGGCGCGAATGTTGCGCGCCAGGTCGAAGCCGTCCATCCGCGGCATCTCGATGTCCGACAGCACGACCGAGGGCCGCTCCTGCTGCAATCGTTCGAGTGCCTGCAGACCATCGGCCGCCAGCGCGACCCGATAGCCTTCGCGTTGCAGCAAGCGCTGCGTCACGCGGCGCACGGTGATCGAGTCGTCGACGACCAGCACCAACGGCACTTGTGCGGGTGCTTGCGGCAACATGACGACCTGCGCCGTACCGCCTTCGGCCGAGCCCGCAACACGGGCTGCTTCCGCACCGACGCCACCCGCAGCCTGCAGCTGCCGTGCCAACTCGCCATGCACCGCCGCCAGCGCGACCGGGTTGTAGAGCAGCGCGACCGCGCCCGATGCCAGCACCGAGATGCCCGCCATGCCCGGCAACCGCGAGAGTTGCGGGCCAAGGTTCTTGACCACGACTTCCTGGTTGCCCAGCACTTCGTCCACATGCAGCGCCACGCGTTGCGCCGCGCTTCGCACGATGACGATGGTGTTGTGTTTGCCCGGCGCCCGCTCGCTGCGTGCCGACGATTGCAACAACGCACCCGCCCAGTAGAACGGCACCTGCTCGCTACCGAACGGGTAGCTCTGCGACAGGTAGGCCGACTCGACGTCGGAACCACCCACGCGCTGCACCAGTTCGACCAGGCTCGACGGCACGCCGATCGACACCGCGCCGGCCCGCATCATCACCACGTGCGTCACCGCGGTGGTAAGCGGCAGCACCAGCTTGAAGCTCGTGCCGGCGCCCGTCGCGGTGCGCGTTTCGATGCGACCGCCGAGCGCGGCGACATTTGCGCGAACCACGTCCATGCCGATGCCCCGGCCCGCCAGTTCCGACACCTGATCGGCCGTGGAGAAACCGGCCTTGAAAATCATCTCGGACGCTTGGTCCACCGTAAGCTGTTGGCCTTCCTCGATCAGGCCGAGTGCGCGGGCGCGAGCAGTGATGCGCTCGTGGTCGAGGCCCGCACCATCGTCCTTGAAGGTGACCGACACGTCGTTGCCTTCATGCTGCAAGTCGATGAGGATCAGGCCGCTGGCTTCCTTGCCGGCTTTCTCTCGCAAGGCAGCGTCTTCGATGCCGTGGGCCACGCAGTTGCGCAGCAAATGTTCGAACGCCGGCGTCATCCGTTCAAGCACGCCGCGGTCCATCTCGATCGTGCCGCCGGTGATGTCGAGGCGCACCTGCTTGCCGGTGTCCTTGGAGGCCTGCCGCACCACGCGGTAGAGGCGGTCGGACAGACCCTCGAACTCGACCATGCGCGTGCGCAAGAGTCCGCGTTGCAGCTCGCGGGTTTGCCGTGCCTGCGCGCTCAAGTCGTCTTCCGTCGCCTGCACGGTTTTCTGCAGCGTGCGCTGCACCGTGGCCACGTCGTTGACCGACTCGGCCATCATGCGGGTCAGTTCCTGCACGCGGGTGAAGCGGTCGAACTCGAGCGGATCGAAGCCCTGTTGCGAATCCTTGGCCTGGGCCAAGCGAGACTGCATCTGGCTTTCGGCCTGCACTTCGATGTCACGCAACTGCTGACGCAAGCGGTCCAGGTTGCCGGTCAGGTCGCCGAGCGAACTGCGCAGCTGGCCCAGCTCGGCTTCCAGCCGCGAGCGCGTGATGATGACCTCGCCGGCCTGCGCGACCAGCCGATCGAGCAGTTGCGTACGGATGCGAACCTGCTGGGTCGACGAGGCGCGCAACGGCACCAGCGCAGACGGCGTAGGCAGTGCAGCCTTGGTTTTGACGAGCGCAGGCGTTTCGACCGCATTGACCGCATCGACCGTATCGATTCCTTCGGAGAACAGATCCGCGTCCGCTTCGTCAGCCGCGTTCGGCAACGGCTCGGCGGGCTTGGCAGCGCTGACCAGCGGCATCGCCGCAGCGGTCGCGGCCTTCTGTGCGATCTCCGCCTGCGTTGCCGCATCGTCTGCGCGCAAGGCATCGAAGGTGGCTTGCAAACCGTCGAAGCGACCCAGCAAACGCTCGACCGACTCGGTATCTGCACCGGCGCTGCCGACGTACTCGATCTCCGATTCCATACGGTGCGCGCGCTCGCCCAGGCGCATGGCGCCGGCCAGACGCGCGCTGCCCTTCAGGGTGTGCAGCGTGCGCAGCACCGACGCCCGCGGCGCCGTGTCTTCAGGCCGCTGAGCCCATTCGCGCAGCGCGGTGCCGAGTTGCGGAAGAAGCTCTGCCGCCTCTTCTTCGAAGATGGGGAACAGGTCGACGTCGACCGCGTCCGCCAGATCGATCGCGTCTTCAGAATCCTCCATCGCGACGTTGGGCACATGGGCTGCTGAGTCGGCTTCGGTCGAGGCCGAGAAGCCGGAGGGGCGATCGGCGTGCTCTGCCGGAGCCAAGACCTGTTCGACCCTGGCCTCCACAGGCTCTACCGGCATCAGCGACTCGGCCACTTCGCGCAGCGCCTTGACGGTTTCATCGGCAGGCTCTTTGAGGAAGCCGGCAGCGAATTGATGGAGCAGGCGCCGGAGCTCTTCGGCCGCAGCGACCAGCACCGCGCCTTGTGCCTCGGTGCCGCTGCCTTGCATGTGCAGATGCTGCAGCGCCGCTTCGAACAGGCGAGCCATGCCGGACAAGCTCTGAAAGCCGACGGTGGCCGAACTGCCCGCGAGCGAATGCGCCAATCCGATGGTCGAGTCGGCCACTTGCGTGTGCGGCTCCATCGCCCACTCGCCGACCTGGTTGGCGAGCTGGCGCGACCATTCGTCGGCTTCGTTCAGATAGACGTTGTAGAGCGCGATGCCGATGCGCAGCGGGCCGATCGCCTTGACCGCATCGTCGGCGCCCGAGGCATGGGCCGCATCGATATAGACGGAAGGCGGCACGATCTCAGGCAGCACCTCCGGCGCTTCGACCTTCGCCACGGGCTGGACGACCGGCTCGACCGGCAGCGCCATGGAGGGCTCGCCGGCCGACTTGAGCAACGGCTCGTCGGACGGCCCGGACAGCAATGGACTGAACACGGGTTCGACGCCGCGCTCGAATTCCGCGGTCGATGATTCGCCGAACTCGCGGGGCGCCGAGAAGGCCGTCGTTTCGCGGCTCGGCTCCAACGGCGACTGGGCTGTCGCGAAGAAATCGATCTCGTCGTTGCCGAGGAAAAAAGCCGGGTCGGCAACCCGCTCGCGATCGCGCTCTGGCGCCGGATCGAACTGCGTCGGCTTGGCGTCGAAATCGAGAAAGTCGGTCGATGCGAAGTCGTCGTCGGAGTGGTCGAGCCGCGGTGCAGCCGGACGATCTTCGGCGGCGTCCTTGGCTTCTTTGCCAGCTTCCTCGGCAGACGCAGGCTTCGAGAAATCGAACTCCAGCGGCGCGTCGTAGGCCGTTGTGAGGAAGTCGAGATCCGGCAATTCCGGCATCAATGCGTCGGGCTCGCTCGGCGTTGCTGTCGCTGCAGCCGGCGGCTCGGCAGCGATCTGTCGCGCCGCAATAGCCAGCGCATCGGCGTCGGCCGCACGCGTCGGCATTGCCGCGATCGGCTCGCCCGACCGCAGCGCCTCGGCCATTGTCCGGAAAGGAACAGCTTGCCAGTTGTGCGGTTCGCCGGAGGCAACGGCCTCGACCCACTTCGCGAAATCCTGCAGCGCCCTGCCGGTGCCTTCGATCAATTCCGGCGTTTCGGCGCGCTGGTCTGCGAGCCAGGTGTTCAGCACCTGCTCGAAGGCCCACGCGGCTTCACCGAAGTCCATCAACCCGACCATGCGCGAGCTGCCCTTGAGCGTATGGAACGCACGGCGCAGCACGGTCAGTTCTCCGCCTTCGGCCGCGTCGCGGCGCAATGCAGACACCGCGGCCAGGCCGTTGTGCAGCACTTCGCGCGCTTCGTCCAGAAAGATGTTTTGCAGGTCTTCTTCTTCGAGCTCGGTGACCTCGGTGTCGGGCATCGAATGTTCGAGCGGCGCCGGTCCGGTGATCTTCGAGGTCCAGCTGTCGGTGGCGCGGCTGAACTCTTCGAGCGGGGAAACTTTCTTGCGGCTCGGCGCTGCGAGTGCGGCCAGTTTGGCCGCAATTTGTGCGTCCACTTCTTCCACGCTGAGCTTGGCGTCGTACGCGGCTTTGGCGGCGACCGGCGCTGCAGGAAGCGTTACAGAGGGCGCTGGCGAATGCGACGAAACGTCGTGCAACACGGGCGCAGCAGCAGGCGCGATCGACACCGGCACCGGCGCTTCGGGCACCGAGTCGGTCCCTTGCCGGCCCATCAACGGCTTCAGCTCGCCGGTTGCCGCGTCGAACACGAACAAACGCTTTGCCAGCGCCGGCTGGTAGCCCAGCATGTCGATCAGAAAACCGAGCGCGCCGAGGTTGTTGCCGAGCGAATCGAAGCTGCGCGTCTCTTCGGCCGACGATTCTTCGATGGTCGAATCGCGGGCCATCAGGTTGTCGACGTTGTCCCGCATGCGCTGCACGGTTTGCGCAGCCTGGTCGAGCCCGAGCACCGAGAAGACACCGCGCATTTGCAGCAGCTGGCTCGGCACGGTGCGCAACGAACTCTTGTCGCCCGGCCGACGGAAAAACTGGTCGAGCGATTTTTCAAGCTCGCTCAAATGGGAGCGCAACTCATCGACCACGGTGCCCATGGTCTGCCGATCGCTCACGCGTCGGTAGAGCTCTTCCATCCACGGTTCGAGCGGCTCCGAATGGCCGCCTTCACGAGCACGGTCGATGCGACCCGCGAGCTGCACAGTGCGCGCGGTCAGTTGCCGATCATGCGGGTCGAGGTCTTCGAAAGCCGCTTCCAGGTACAGCACCGAGGTCGCGACTTCCATGGCGAGTTCGGTGGCCGGCGGCTGCCCGGCGCGGAGCGAATCTTCGACCGCGTTGTTCAGCGCCTGCACCATCGGTGCACTGGGCGGATGCAGCTTGCCGAGCGACTCTCCCAACTGCGCGAAGGTGTCTGCCACCTGCCGCATGCGGGTCATGTCGCCACCCGACAGCGCCGACCACATTTCCTTGGCGGCCTCGATGCGTTTGCGCGCCTGCACCAACACCAGCGGATCAAAACGACCGAACTGTTCGACGGTGTAGTCGACGTGTTGCTCGGCTTCGAGGCCCCAGGCCGCACGCACGGCGCGCAAGGTCAGGGCTTCGTCGCGGGCGGTGGGCACGGCCTGTCCACAGAAGAACAGCAGGTCTTGCCCGAGTCGGTCCGACACGGTGTTGTCACCACGGGCGAGCGTGGCGTACTGCAGCAGCACACGCGAGGCGGCGCGCTTGACGTACACATCGGCGGGCATCAAGGCCAGGGAAAGCGATTCGAAGAATGCAGCGGCCAACGTCCAGAAACTTCGAACGCGAGAAATGGTGGCGCCGCGCGCGAGCCCGAGGCACAGCGCACTCAAGCGACGCGCAGCAGCGTCGTCGCCGGTCTTGACGACCTTGAGCACTTCGCGGTCGAGCTTGGATCGCACCGCCGGGTCGTAAACCAGCGTGGGCTGCCGGTCAGATGCCTCGATGTCGACCCAGCGAAACGGCAGGCTCCAGAGGTCGGCCGGATGAACACGTTCATTGCCCACCAATTCGAGCACGTCGCGATACTGCGGAAACAGCGCGATCGGCGACACCGTCTTGCCCGACAACATGGCACTCAGAAAGTCAGTGACAGCAAAACCGGCCTTGTCGATTTTTTGTACAGCGGCTTCGTTGCAGCGCGTCGGCTCCGCGACGAAGCTCTGCACGGCGAACTCCATCGCGCCCAGCACCAGCGCCGGCGCGGCATGACCGACCATCTGCAACGCGCCCACGGCTTGATGCAGTTGCTGACGCGCGAGCCGCAGCGGCCCGGCATCGAGCTCGGGCACCGTGCCCGATTCGCGCGAGAAACGGCGCAGCGATTTGCTGACGCCGTCGATCGATTTCTGGATTTCACCCAAGACCCAGGCCAGCGGTCCAAGGTCTTCGGTGGCCGGCGCGTTGCCGGCGACATGAGCGGTGGCAGGGCTTAGGGTCGACACGATGTTTTCTCGGCGTGTATTTTTTTTAACGGGCGTCGGACGTCGAACGGCTTAAGCGATCTTGAAACGCGACACCGACTGGCGAAGTTCTTCAGCCATGTGCGACAGCTCGCGCACCTGTTGCGCGGTGGTGCGCGTGCCTTCGCCAGTTTGCTCGGTCACCGCAAAAATGTGCTGAATGTTGGCAGCCACCACGTTGGCCGAATCGGCCTCGCGCGATGCCGATTGGGAGATCTGCTCGATCAGCTCGGCAAGGCGACGCGACACGCGGTCGATCTCCGACAGTGCGGTGCCGGCGTTGTCGGACAACTTGGCGCCTTCGACCACACCCTGCGTGGAGCGCTCCATGGCGCCTACGGCATCCTGGGTGTCGGTTTGAATCGCCTTCACCAGCGCCGAGATCTGACGCGTCGCATCGGCAGACCGCTCGGCCAGCCGCTGCACTTCTTCGGCCACTACCGAGAAGCCGCGGCCGGCTTCACCGGCCGATGCCGCCTGAATGGCCGCGTTGAGTGCCAGCACGTTGGTCTGCTCGGTAATGTCGGAAATCAGCTCGGTGATTTCACCGATCTCTTGCGATGATTCGCCGAGCCGCTTGATGCGCTTGGACGTTTCCTGGATCTGGTCGCGAATCGAGTTCATACCGCCGATGGCGTTCTGCACCGCCTGCAAGCCGGACGATGCGGCCTGCAGCGACTGCCGCGCCACCGTGGCCGACTCTTGCGCCTGTGCCGACACGCCGTTGATCCGCTCGGCCATCGTCAGCACCGACTGCCCGGTCTCGCGAATCTCGCGCAGCTGCTCGGTCGAGGCTGCCAGCAGCTCGGTCGATGTGCTTTCCACTTGCGACGTCGTTGCGGCCACGCGGGTCGCCGTGTTCTGCACGTTGCCCACCAGCAAACGCAGTTCTTCCACCGTGTAGTTCACCGAATCGGCGATGGCGCCGGTGATGTCCTCGGTCACCGTGGCTTCTTGCGTCAAGTCACCCTCGGCCACCGTTTGCAGCTCGTTCATGAGCCGCAAAATTGCCGCCTGGTTGGCGGCGTTCACGCGGCTCGCGTCTTCGCGCATGCGCTCGGCCTCGACCCGTTCGTTCTCGGCCAAAGCGGCACGTTCGCGCCCTTCTCTCACTTGAACGAAACCGATCGCGCCAGCGAGCAGCAGTGCCGCCAGCGCCAGCACGAACAGCATCACCAGGGTGCCGGCGCCCAGGCCGGTGCGTTGCGACAGCTTGTCTTGCAGATCGCCGAGCGCGAGGCGCAGCGGTTCGCTGTCGGTCAAGATCATTGATTGCGCTTCGCGCGCCGCCACCAGGCCCTGCAGGTTTCCGAGAATGGCACCGGCCTGGCCGCGCGTCTGCTCATACGTCTTCAGGATGGCTTCGAGTTGCTGGCGGGTCTGCGCATCGCGCGAGCCGGGCAAGCGTTGTTGCGCATTGCCGTCGAGCAGGCCGCGCGTAATTTCCTGGAAAGTGTTCAGGTCTTTGCCAAGCAGGAACACCGCATCGGGGCTCACGCCTTCGACCGTCAGAAATTCATTGGCAGACTTGCCGATCCGCTGCGTCAGCATGACCAGCTGACCGGCAGCAGAGATCTCCGGCACGGTCGCGTTCTGCTGCATCTTGAGCGACGCCACCGTCTCGGTCATTTCAAGCAAATCGGACGACTGGCGGTTGATGTTGCGAAGCGCGGCACCGACCTGCGTCAGGATCTGCTGCTGCGCCAGCACGGCTTTGGCGCTCTTGTCGGCACGGTCGACCAGCGGATTGATTTTTTCGAGTTCCGCGTCGTACTGAGAACCGACACGCTCGAGCTTGAGCGAGTCGTCACCGGCCGTCAGGCCTTGTGCGCGACGCGCCAGATCGTCCGAACTTTCCTTCACTTCGGTGAAGGCCGGCACGTTGCCCACCAGCGCCTGCGAAACCGACTTGGCCAGACGCTGCGATTGCATCAGCGCCTGACCAGTCGAAGCCACCTGTTGTGCCAAACGCTCTGCGCGAAGAATGGCGGAACCCGCCACGAGAAGCAGCAGCAACACGACCGCCGCCAGCACGCCGGCCAGCACGCGCTGTTGGCGTTGCAGCCCACCGCGTGCCGCCAACGGCGCACCGGTGCCACTGCCCGCCGATGCCGCCAGGGGCTCAGGCACATCGTCGAAATTACGGCTGGGCGCAAAGTCGGCGTGGCCATCCGGAGACACAACGGTATCCGGAGGTTCGGGCGCGTGTGCAGGCACCGCAGCCGCCTCGTTCGCGGACTCACGGCGCAGCAGCACCGTTCGTTCTTCCGGCGGCTGAACCGTCTCGGTGTGCTCGAGCGACATGGCCGCGGCGTTGCTGGCGTGAACGGTCACGCCGTCTTCCCGCAAAGGTAGAAACTTCTTGAACTTGTCGGCGATCGAACTCACGGTCGGTCCTTCAGGTTGTTGTCTGGTCGACGCCCTCAGGCGCCGATGCTCAAAAACTGGGGTTGCTGCGACAGCGCCTGCAGGTTGACTTCCTGCCAGCGCTCTCCTGCAACGTCTGTGTAGGCATGCCCGAGCCACGCCGGCGCATCAGGCCCCGGCAGCTCGGCAGCGGTAAATGCTTCAACGCCACGCAGCCCGATCAGGCGATCGACGAGCAATGCGCAATTGACTTCGAGCAACTCGTTCAAGGCCACCATGCGCGACTGCGCACGAGCCGATTCGGTAGCGGCCAGCGGCGTCGCAACGCCCGATGCAAAACTCGACAACTGCACCACGCCATACAAGCCGCCGCGCAAGTTGGCGACGCCGAGGAACCACGGCTCGGTATAGGGCACTGCTTGCGGTGGCGTCCAAGGAAATATCTCGCCAGCATGGGAGAGGGGAAACAGGTACTTGCGGTCGCCTGCTTCGACTGCGAGCCAGGAGGCAGACACACCCGATGTGCGCGCTGCCTGCAGACGACTGGCAAGTCGGGACTGGAAAGCGCGCAGGGCGTCGCGGTTGGCCATGGACTCGTCGGGACGATCAGGCCAGCGCGCTGATCTTTGCCATCAGTTCGGCCGCGTTGACCGGCTTCACGATGTAGTCGCGAGCGCCCTGGCGCATGCCCCAGACGCGGTCCGTTTCCTGATTCTTGCTGGTGCACAGAATGATGGGCACGGACGCGTATTGCGGATTGCGCGCAATGGCGCGAGTCAGCTGAAAGCCGTTTTGACCGGGCATCACGACGTCCATCAGGATGAGGTCGGGTTGTTCTTCTTCGAGGCGGCGCATCGCGTCGTCCGCGTTCTCTGCGGTTTTGACGGCAAACCCATTCTTCTGGAGCAGGTCGGTCAAAAACAGCAACTCCGTCTTGGAGTCGTCGACGACCAGCACTTTGTGAATCGGCATTAAGGTGCTTCCTGTTGAACCAGACCGAACTGCTGCACGGCTTGCAGCAACTGGTCTTTGGTGAACGGCTTGGTGAGATAGTCCTGCGAGCCGACCATGCGGCCGCGCGCCTTGTCGAAGACGCCGTCTTTGGAAGACAGCATCACGACAGGGACGTTTGAAAAATGCGCGTTGCGCTTGATGATGGCGCAGGTCTGATAGCCGTCGAGGCGCGGCATCAGAATGTCGCAAAAGATGAGGTGCGGCTTGTGGTCGTTGATCTTCGAGAGTGCATCGAAGCCATCTTCGGCGAGCAGCACTTCATGACCACCTTGCTTCAGGAAGATCTCGGCACTGCGCCGAATGGTGTTGCTGTCATCGATGACCAGCACCTTGTAACCGGACCCGCTCGTGCTCATTCGCACTCCTCGTTGCACCCACACCGGGAAGACGACTGCGCGGACTTCTCAGCGCAGGAAGCACGACCCTATGCCATGCTTCACATCTCAACCATTTCGAAGTCTTCCTTGCGCGCCCCGCACTCCGGGCAAGTCCAATTCATTGGAACCTCTGCCCACGCCGTACCTGGCGCAATACCATCTTCTGGTACTCCCACCGCTTCGTCATAGATCCACCCGCAAATCAGGCACATCCAGGTTTTCGTATTCATCGCAGCTTAAAGTCCCTGTACATAGAATGCAACGATTGTATCTAGGCGTATCACGATTACACGTGACCAACGTCTCACATATGCCACCATCGCGTGACACCAAACGGCGTATGACAACTTACTTACTACCGCCCGAGAACGCCCGCCTTCCGGGTGATCTTAACGACCCCCCAACAACCGAAGAAGACGAGGGGCTAGAGGTCGAAGGCCTGGATCCTCCCTGCGTGCTGGTTTTTAATGCGAGCGACCCCAGCGGCGCCGGTGGATTGGGCGGCGATGCACTCGCCATGGCCTCCGTCGGCGCCCACATGTTGCCGGTCGTAACAGGCGCCTACGCACGCGACACCGCCGAAATCTTCGATCACTTTCCGTTCGATGAAGAAGCCGTTGCCGAACAAACGCGCGCCATCCTGGAGGACGTCGAAGTGCAATTGATCAAGGTCGGCTTCGTCGGCACGCCGGAGATCCTGAGCACAGTTGCCGAAACCGCGACCGACTATCCCGAGGTACCACTGGTGGCGTACATGCCCAACCTGTCGTGGTGGGACGAGAACCTCATCGAGCCGTACCTCGACGCTTTCCGCGAACTGCTGTTGCCGCAGACGACGGTTCTGGTCGGAAACCACAGCACCCTGTGGCGCTGGCTGTTACCCGACTGGTCCGGCGACCGGCCACCCGGAGCGCGCGACATCGCCAAGGCCGCGGGCGAGTTCGGCGTGCCCTACACGCTGGTGACCGGCATCATGCTGCCCGACCAGCACATCGACAACGTGCTGGCGTCACCGCAATCGGTGCTCGCGAGCGAGAAATACGAGCGGCTCGAAGCCGTGTTCTCCGGTGCTGGCGACACGCTGTCGGCTGCGCTCGCGGCACTGCTCGCCAGCGGTACCGACCTGGTCGCAGCTACCGGCGAAGCGCTGAGTTATATGGATCGCTGTCTCGACGCAGGCTTCAGGCCGGGCATGGGGCACGTGATTCCCGACCGCCTCTTCTGGGCGCAAGAAGAAGAAGAAGATCTCGACGATGACCCTCCCGAAATCGGAGACGCCTCCGATTTCGGCCTGCCTCCGCATGACACCCGACACTGATCTCTCGCACTGAAAAGCACCGACATGGCTACCGACCTCAACGAAACCCTCTTCGAGCGCGCTCGCGCCGTCATCCCCGGCGGCGTCAATTCGCCGGTCCGCGCATTCAAGGCCGTGGGCGGCACGCCGCGCTTCGTCAAGCGCGCGCAAGGCGCTTACTTCTGGGACGCCAACGACAAGCGCTATGTCGACTACATCGGCTCGTGGGGGCCGATGATCCTTGGACACGGCCATCCGGCAGTGGTCGAAGCGGTGCAAAAGGCCATGCTCGACGGCTTCTCCTATGGCGCACCGACCGAGCGCGAAATCGAACTGGCTGAAGCCATCCTCGCGCTGGTGCCGTCGATGGAAATGGTGCGCCTCGTGAGCTCCGGCACCGAAGCGGCGATGAGTGCGCTGCGGCTGGCGCGCGGTGCCACCGGCCGCAAGTACATCATCAAGTTCGAAGGCTGTTATCACGGCCACGCCGACGCGTTGCTGGTCAAGGCTGGCTCCGGTCTCGCAACCTTCGGGCATCCGACTTCCGCCGGCGTGCCGCCCGAAGTCGTGCAGCACACGCTGGTTCTCGAATACAACAACATCACCCAATTGGAAGAGGCGTTCTCGCTGCACGGCCACGAACTCGCTTGCCTGATGATCGAAGCGATCGCCGGCAACATGAACTTCGTGCGCGCCACGCCCGAATTTGCGAAGCGCTGTCGAGAACTCTGCACTCAGCACGGCGCGCTGCTGGTGTTCGACGAAGTGATGACGGGTTTTCGCGTTGGCCTGCATGGCGCGCAGGGCGTGCTCGGCGTCACGCCCGACCTCACTGTGCTGGGCAAAGTGATCGGCGGCGGTATGCCACTGGCTGCATTCGGCGGGCCGCGCGCCATCATGGAGCAGCTGGCGCCGCTTGGCCCGGTGTACCAGGCGGGCACGCTGTCGGGCAACCCGGTAGCCACCGCATGCGGTTTGGCGACGCTCAAGGAAGTGGCCAAGCCCGGCTTCTTCGAAGGGCTCGGCCGGAAGACGCGTTCGCTGACCGACGGCCTGCGCGCCGCTGCGAAGGCCGAGGGCCTGCCCTTCAACGCCGACAGCGAAGGCGGCATGTTCGGTTTCTTCTTGATGGATGCACTGCCGCAAAACTACGCGACGGTGATGACGACCGACAACGCCAAATTCAACGCGCTGTTTCACGGCCTGCTCGACCGCGGCGTCTACATCGCACCGGCTTTGTATGAAGCCGGGTTCGTCAGCGCGGCGCACAGCGAAGAAGACATTGCAGCGACCATCGTGTCTGCGCGCGAGATCTTCAGGACACTGGCAAATCGGTAAGCGCGCCAGCCGCTGCAGCTAAGCGCCGGATCCTGTGCATCGGCCAACGGTGCCGATGTCCGCCTTGCTCACGGCTGCGACGGCTGCGACAGTACCCATTTCGCGAGGAGCGCCGCATCGGCTTCGGTCACCTGCGGTTGCCGCGGCATGATGAGGCGACCCCAGACACCGACGCCGCCGCTGCGAATCTTGGCGGCCAGATGCGCCGGTGCGCCGGCATCGTCGCGGTAGCGCGCCGCGACCTGCGCGAAGCCCGGGCCGACCTGCGTGTGGACCAGCCCGTGGCACGACAGGCAGCCGGATTTGTTGGCCAACGCCTGTCCCTGCACTGACGCGGTCGCGACCGTGGTCGCCGCTGTCTGCGCCCACATCGCCGACCCGCTGCCTGCCACCACGACCGCAACCGAAACTGCGCCCCACCATCGCCCGGCTATCGGCCGCACTCGACACCCCTGCCAGTGGCGCATGTTTTCAATGCCGCTTCAATGCCGAAAGTGCCGCACGCCGCTGAGCACCATCACCACGCCGCGCTCGTCGGCTGCATCGATCACTTCCTGGTCGCGCATCGAGCCACCGGGTTGAATGACGCTGCTCGCACCGGCATCGACAACAACATCGAGCCCGTCGCGGAACGGGAAAAAGGCATCACTCGCAACCGCAGTGTTCTTCAACGACAGCCCTGCATGCTCGGCCTTGATGCTCGCGATGCGTGCCGAGTCGAGGCGGCTCATCTGGCCCGCGCCGACGCCCATCGTCATGCCACCGGCACAGAACACGATCGCGTTGCTCTTGACGAACTTGGCGACCTTCCATGCGAACAGCAGGTCTTCGAGTTGCTCGGCGGTCGGCTGCTTCTTGCTGACCACTTTGAGTTCGCTCGCGGCGAGCACGCGGTTGTCGGCGGTCTGCATCAGCAGGCCGGAGCCGACACGCTTGACGTCGACCGCGTTGCGCCCATTGTCCCAATCGGTCGCGCCACCCGGCGGCAGTGCGATCTCGAGCACTCGCACATTGAGCTTGGCCTTGGTCGCCTGGAACACCGCGAGCGCTTCGGCCGTGTAGCCGGGCGCCATCAGCACCTCGACGAACTGCTTGTTGATTTCTTGCGCGGTGGCTGCGTCCACTGGGCGATTGAACGCGATGATGCCGCCGAAGGCCGAAGTCGGATCGGTCTTGAACGCCTTTGCATAAGCCTCGGCCGCATCCTTGCCGACCGCCACGCCGCACGGATTGGCGTGCTTCACGATCACGCATGCAGGAACGTCGAAGCTCTTGACGCATTCCCAGGCCGCATCGGCATCGGCGATGTTGTTGTAGCTGAGCTCCTTACCCTGCAACTGCTTCGCGCTGACCAGCGATCCCGGCGCCGGGAACAGGTCGCGATAGAACGCGGCCTGCTGGTGCGGGTTCTCCCCGTAACGCAGATCCTGCAGCTTGACGAAGCGGCCGTTGGTCTGCGCGGGGAACAGCGCACGCGTCGGCGCGGGCTGGCCGATGCTGGCGTCGAAGTCGATGGCGGAGAGATAGTCGCTGATCGCGCCGTCGTATTGGCTGATGCGATTGAAGGCGGCCACCGAGAAAGCGAACCTGGTCTTGTCGCTCAGCTTGCCGTCTGCCCTGAGTTCGGCCAGTGCCTGCGGGTACTGCGCGGCATCGGTCAGCACGCCGACGTCTTGCCAGTTCTTGGCCGCGCTGCGCACCATCGCCGGCCCGCCGATGTCGATGTTCTCGATCGCGTCTTCCAGCGTGCAGCCGGGCTTGGCGACGGTCGATTCGAACGGGTAGAGATTGACCACCAGCAAATCAATCGCCTCGATGTCGTGCGCGTCGATGGCCGCCACATGCGCCGGCACATCGCGGCGCGCGAGCAGGCCCCCATGGATCTTGGGGTGCAGTGTCTTGACCCGGCCATCGAGCATCTCGGGAAAGCCCGTGTGGTCGGCGACTTCGGTCACCGGCAAGCCGGCATCGGCAAGAAGCTTGGCGGTGCCGCCGGTCGAGAGCAGCTTGATATCGAGCGCGTGCAACGCCTGGGCGAATTCGAGGATTCCGGTCTTGTCGGAAACGGAGATCAGTGCGGTGAGTGCCATGGGGTGCTTTGTTGCTTCGTGTTTTGTTCTTCTGCTGCGGTGTGCTTACGCACTTACTTGAGCAACTTGTGTTCGACCAGCTTCTTGCGCAGCGTGTTGCGATTGAGACCGAGCCACTGCGCGGCGCGCGACTGGTTGCCTTCGGCCCGCGTCATGACGACGTCGAGCAATGGTTTTTCGACCACGCGCACGAGCATCTCGTACATACCATCGGGCTCGGTGCCGCGCAGGTCGCGAAAGTAACTGTCGAGGCTGGTGCGCACGCAGTCTTCAATGTGTTTTTTGCTCATGCTTGTTCTCTGCTTCTCTTCTCATTCAGCGGTGGTGACCGCTTCCTCGTTCCCCATCGTCCCCATTGCGTCCGTCTGCTCTTCGGCAGGGCGGTACGTCGGCATGCGGTCCATGCGGACACCAAGCTCATCGAAATATTCGCCGACCGCGCGCAGTTGCAATGCGCTGTCTTCGATCGTATTCATGCGGGCCCGGAACGCCTCGCCATCCGGCAGGCCCCGAACGTACCAGCCGATGTGTTTGCGGGCAGTGCGCACACCGCTGTACTCACCGTACAAACCATGGTGCTCTTGAAGATGGTCGAGCAGCAATCGCCGTACTTCGGCAACGAGCGGTGGCGCCAGGTGCGTTCCGGTTTCCAGGAAGTGCGCGATCTCGCGAAAGATCCATGGGCGGCCTTGCGCGGCGCGGCCGATCATCACCGCATCGGCACCGGTTGCTGCCAGCACGTCGCGTGCTTTCTCCGGACTGGTCACATCGCCGTTGGCAACCACGGGCACACGCACCGCGGCCTTCACTCCCGCGATGGTGTCGTACTCGGCGGCACCCTTGTAGCCCTGCTCGCGCGTGCGGCCATGCACTGTCAGCATCTGCACGCCGGCTGCTTCGAAATCACGCGCCAGCTTCACCGCGTTGCGACGATCGTCGCTCCAACCGGTTCGCATCTTGAGCGTGACGGGCACGCCATGCGGCGCTGCAGCAGCCACCACCGCTTCGACGATTTGAAGCGCCAGCGGTTCGTCGCGCATCAATGCGGAGCCCGCCCATTTGTTGCATACCTTCTTGGCAGGGCAACCCATGTTGATATCGATGATCTGCGCGCCGCGATCGATGTTGTATTGCGCTGCTTCGGCCATCATTGCCGCATCGGTGCCAGCGATCTGCACCGAGATAGGACCGGGCTCACCCACATGATCGGCACGGCGCGACGTCTTGAGCGAGCCCCACAGATCCCTTCGCGAAGTGACCATCTCGCTCACTGCATAACCGGCACCGAGTTGTCGGCACAGCATGCGAAACGGCCTGTCGGTCACGCCGGCCATGGGCGCGACGAACAGGCGGTTTTCCAGCGTGATGTTGCCGATCTGCAGTGTCATGAAAGTGGAAGCGGATGTGCTGTCGGCTGCTGAAAAATGAGGCACGATTGTAGCCACGCTGCGTTTCAGTGACTGAAACGATTTGCACGAATATTTGCCTCGGGTTTGCGAGCCCGTTCGCGGCGTTGGTCGCCCGTCCTTCAGCCGTCCTGATCGGTGGCCGCCCGATCGCGCGTTTTTCCCACAACGTGCCCAAAGCACCGCTTCCTATACTGCGCGACCATGCAAGCCTGGCTCGACTCTCTTCTCGCACTGCTCGCGCTCCCGCAATACGGGCTGTCGACGCTTTTCATGGCCGCTTTCGTATCGGCCACGCTGGTGCCGGTCGGGTCCGAGCCGTTTCTATTCGGTCTTCTCAAGTTGAACCCGTCGATGTTCTGGCCGGCCATCGGCGTCGCGACCCTTGGCAACACTTTGGGCGGCGCCGTCGACTGGTGGATGGGTTATGGCGCGCACCAAGTCGCCGACAAGTATTCGAATTCCAAGCACCACACGCGCGTGCTCAAGTGGCTTGAAAAGCTCGGCCCCAAAGCGTGCCTCTTGAGTTGGCTGCCGCTGGTCGGCGATCCGCTTTGCGCCGTCGCCGGCTGGCTCAAGCTGTCGTTCTGGCCGTGTGTGTTCTACATGGCCATTGGCAAATTTGCGCGCTACGTGACGATGACAGTCGCGCTTCTCTACATCTGGCCGGAGTAACCGAGCGGCTCAGCCCAGCAGGGCGTACGGGCCGCCGCGTTCGAGTGCGCGCTTGTAAGCGGGGCGCGCATGGATGCGCTCGAGATAGGCCATGAGCTTGGGGCGAGTCGCATTGAGGCCGCCGCGCGCTTTTGCCGCTTCGACCGGGAAGCTCATCTGGATGTCGGCACCGGTAAAGTTCTCTCCAGCGAACCAGCGGCTCTTGCCGAGCTCGCCTTCCATGAAGTCGAGGTGCGCCTTGATGTTCGGCGTGATGAAGCCAGCCTTGGCCCTGGCAGCGATGGATTTGGCGATCGGCTTCACGAAGAAAGGCATCTTGCCGTTCTCGATTTTGTCGAAGATCAATTTCAACAGCAGCGGCGGCATGGCAGAACCCTCTGCGTAGTGCAGCCAGTAGCGATAACGCAGTGCTTCCGGCGTTCCCGCGGCAGGTGCCAATCGGCCTTCACCAAAACGCTCTATCACCGTCTCGACAATCGCTCCGGACTCTGCCAACGTCAAGCCGTCCTCGGTTGTCACGACGGGCGATTTGCCCAGCGGATGCACCGCGCGCAACTCGGGTGGCGCCAGCATCGTCTGCGGGTTGCGCTCGTAGCGAACGACTTCGTATGGCAGGGCGAGCTCTTCGAGCAGCCAGAGCACGCGTTGCGAGCGCGAGTTGTTGAGATGGTGAACGGTGATCATGAGCGTCGCAAAATGCGAATGAATTCTGGAAAGATCGGGAGTCTAACGACGCTGTTGCTGTGCGCCTTGGGCGGGCTGGCATCCGATGCCAATGCACTGGAACCCGAGGCGATTTTTCAACGTGTCTCGCCCGCTGTGTGGACGGTGAAGGCCGATCGTGGCAGGGGCGCGTTCTCCATCGGCAGCGCGGTCGCCGTTACGCCCGCTGCAATGGTCACCGCGTGCCATGTGGTCGACGCGCGTCTTTCTGATCACGAGAGACGGCCAGTACGGCACTGCCACCAGTTCAGCTGCACTCATCGGGCATGTCAAAGCATGCGCCGGTCGCAACGTGACCTGCGCGGTCTACGCTGTGGACAACACCGTCGTTTGGGGCATGCAACAGGCAGCGGCAAAGTAGCCCTGCCAGTGGCGCTGCAAACGGTTCAGGAGCTGAACAGGAAGTTCATCACGTCGCCATCCTTGACGACGTATTCCTTGCCTTCGCTGCGCATCTTTCCGGCGTCCTTGGAGCCCTGCTCGCCCTTGAAGGCGATGTAGTCGTTGAAGGCGATGGTCTGGGCGCGGATGTAGCCCTTTTCGAAGTCGCCGTGGATCACGCCCGCCGCTTGCGGGCCGGTGTCGCCGATATGAATGGTCCAGGCGCGCACTTCTTTCACGCCGGCGGTGAAATAGGTTTGGAGGCCGAGCAGCTGGTAGGCCGCGCGAATCAGCCGGTTCAGGCCCGGCTCTTCCTGGCCGATTTCGGCGAGGAACATCTTCTTGTCCTCGTCGTCCATCTCGGACAGGTCGGCTTCGATCTTGGCGCAGATGGCCACCACGGGCGCCTTCTGCTTGTCGGCGTATTCACGCAGTCGATCGAGGTACGGATTGTTCTCGAAGCCGTCTTCGGCCACGTTGCCGACGAACATCGCCGGCTTGGCGGTGATGAGCGTGAACGACCTGACCAGCGGTTGCTCGTCTTTCGTGAATTCGAGCGCGCGCACCGGAATGTTTTCGTTCAGGGCGGCCTGGCATTTCTCGAGCAGGGCGACCAGCTTGATGGACTCCTTGTCGCCCGAACGCGCCGTCTTGCCATGGCGATGCAGCGCCTTCTCTACCGTGGCGAGGTCGGCCAGGCACAACTCGGTCTGGATCACTTCGATGTCGGAGATCGGATCGATCTTGCCCGCCACATGAATCACGTTGTCATCGTCGAAGCAGCGCACCACGTTCACCGTGGCGTCGGTTTCGCGAATGTGCGCCAGGAACTTGTTGCCCAGTCCTTCACCGGTGCTCGCGCCGGCCACCAAGCCCGCGATGTCGACGAACTCGACGATGGCCGGAACGATGCGTTCTGGCTTCACGATCTCGCTCAGTTGCGCCAGCCGCGGGTCGGGCACTTCGACCACGCCGACATTCGGCTCGATGGTGCAGAAGGGATAGTTTTCCGCTGCGATGCCGGCCTTGGTCAACGCGTTGAAAAGGGTGGATTTACCGACGTTGGGCAGGCCGACGATGCCGCATTGCAAACTCATGGAGGTCCTCTGGAATCAACCCGCGATTTTAGGCGAGGACCTAGACGCTTCGACGTCGCGCAACTTCCGGCGGATTCCGGGCGCTTCGCATGCAACATAAGGGTAAAACCCGACGCGCAAACGTTTGCGCAAACGTTTGCTTTGGCTACGATCGGAGTCCCGGCAACAGACCGGAGCCCATCCATTTTCAGGAGACATACCGTGAAATTCACTCGCCGCACCATTCAATCCACCGCCGTTCTGGCACTGCTGGGCGCCCTCGCCGCGACGCCTGCGCTCGCACAGGACAAGCCCAAGGTCGCATTGGTCATGAAGTCGCTGGCCAACGAGTTCTTCCAGACCATGGAAGACGGCGCCAAGGCGCATCAAAAAGCACACGCATCCGACTACACGTTGATGGCCAGCGGCATCAAGGACGAAACCGACACCGCCGCCCAGATCAAGATGGTCGAGCAGATGGTGGCGCAGAAAATCAATGCGCTGGTGATCGCCCCGGCCGACTCGAAAGCGCTGGTACCGGTGATCAAGGCGGCCATCGACAAGGGCATCCTCGTCGTCAACATCGACAACCAGCTGGACGCCGCCGCGCTGAAGGAAAAGTCGATCCAGGTGCCCTTCGTCGGCCCCGACAACCGAGCCGGCGCCAAGCTGGTCGGCGACTACCTGGCCAAGAGCCTGAAGGCCGGAGACAAGGTCGGCATCATCGAGGGCGTCTCGACCACGTTCAATGCGCAGCAGCGCACGCTCGGCTACCAGGATGCAATGAAGGCCGCCGGCGCCACCGTTGTCGGCGTGCAATCCGGCCAATGGGAGATCGACAAGGGCAATACCGTGGCGGCCGGCATGATGCGCGAGCATCCCGACCTCAAAGCACTGCTGGTCGGCAACGACAGCATGGCGCTCGGTGCCGTGGCGGCGGTCAAGGCCGCCGGCAAGACCGGCAAGGTGCTGGTCGTCGGCTACGACAACATCGGTGCCATCAAGCCCATGCTCGCCGACGGCCGCGTGTTGGCCACAGCCGACCAGTTCGCAGCGAAGCAGGCGGTGTTCGGGATCGAGACCGCGCTCAAGGCGCTGGCCGCCAAGCAGCCCCAGTCGGCGATGCCCGCCGAGGTCAAGACCGACGTGGTGCTGGTCACCAAGACGACCAAGTAACCACGCCATGCCGCTGGCCGCCGTCGCGCCGCTCCTGACGCTGGAGTCACTGGGAAAGGACTACGCCACGCCCGTGCTCGACGACGTGTCGCTCGCGCTGCACGCGGGTGAGGTGCTGGCACTGACCGGCGAGAACGGTGCCGGCAAGAGCACTTTGTCGAAGATCGTCTGCGGCCTGGTGACCGCGACGCGTGGGACGATGGCCCTGGACGGCAACGTCTTTTCGCCGGCATCGCGGCGCGACGCGGAACGCCAGGGCGTCCGTATGGTGATGCAGGAACTCGGCCTGGTGGCAACGCTGTCCGTCGCCGAGAACCTGCTGCTCGATCGCTTGCCCCATCGCGCCGGCTGGGTCCGACGCAGCGAACTGCACGCACTCGCTGCGCGCCAGTTGGCCAAGATCGGGATGCAGGGCATCGATCCCGGCACGCCGGTCGCGCGCCTGGGCATCGGCCAGCAGCAAATGGTCGAGATCGCACGCAACCTGCAGGACGACACGCGCGTTCTGGTGCTCGACGAACCGACGGCGATGCTGACGCCGCGCGAAACCTCGCACCTGTTCGAGCAAATCGATTTGCTCAAAGCACGTGGCGTCGCCATCGTCTATGTGTCGCATCGATTGGAGGAGCTGCAGCGCATTGCCGACCGGGTCGCCGTGCTGCGTGACGGCCGGCTGGTCGACGTGCGCGCGATGGCGGGTGTCCGTGAATCCGAACTGGTGCAACGCATGGTCGGCCGCGCGGTCCATGAACACGAAGGACGTCCACGCCGCCCGGCCGGTCGGGTGCTGTTGCAGGCGACCGGCCTCGGCCGCGCGCAGACGGTGCGCGACGTCGATCTGACGCTGCATGCCGGCGAAATCATGGGGCTTGCCGGATTGGTCGGCTCGGGCCGAACGGAACTGGTGCGCCTGCTGTTCGGCGCAGACAAGGCCGACCGCGGCGAGATCGCCCTGCACGGCGAGACGCCGGCATCCGGCGGCACAGCGCCGGTGCAGCACATCCGGCCCGGTTGGCGTTCGCCCATGCAGGCCATTCGCGCCGGCATCGGGCTCGTGACCGAGGACCGGAAATCGCAAGGGCTGCTGCTGCCGCAATCGATCCGCGTCAACACGACCTTGAGCGACCTGCGCGCCGTGTCGCGAGGCGGGTGGCTGCAACCGGCCAAGGAACGATCGATCGCACGCCGGCTGGTCGACATGCTGCGCATACGCTCGCGCAGCATCGAACAGCCGGTGGCCACCTTGAGTGGCGGGAATCAGCAGAAGGTGGTGTTCGCGCGCTGGCTCCATCGCGAATGCCGTGTGCTGCTGCTCGACGAGCCGACGCGCGGCGTCGACGTCGGCGCCCGCGCCGACCTGTATACCGAACTCGACCGCATGACCGACGCCGGCAAGGCGTTGTTGATGGTGTCGAGCGATTTGCGCGAGCTGATGGCCATGTGCGATCGCATCGGCGTCATGAGCGCGGGCCGGCTCGTCGCGGTTTTCGAGCGTGGTCAGTGGACCGAACAGTCATTGCTCGCTGCCGCATTCAGCGACACGACGGCCAAGTCCGTCACACAACCTTCCAGCCTGCCGGCTTGACCGGTCTTGCCCCAACGCCATGAACCCGACTGCAGCCAAACCCGTTTCTGCGCCTGACGCGCAGCCCGCCGCCACGGAAGCGACCCGCGGCGCCACGCTGCGCGGCCAGCTCGGCACCTACCTCGGCCTCGCTGCGGTGCTGGTCGGCATGGTCGCCCTGTTCGGCAGCCTGAGCGAGTATTTCCTGACACGCGAAACCTTCATCACCATCGCCAACGAAATACCGGCATTGCTCGTGATGGCGGTGGGGATGACCTTCGTGCTCATCATCGCGGGCATCGACCTGTCGGTCGGCTCGGTGCTGGCGCTGAGTGCTGCGATCACCACCGCGGCGATCCTGCAATGGCACTGGCCCGTTCCGGCCGCTGCGGCGCTGGGGCTCTTCGCCGGTCTGGCCTGCGGCGCGGTCACCGGCTCGGTCTCGGTCGCTTGGCGGTTGCCGTCGTTCATCGTCTCGCTCGGCATGCTCGAAGCGGTCCGCGGCGGCGCCTATCTGGTCACCAACTCGCGCACCCAGTACGTCGGCGATGCGATCTCAGGGCTCGCGGCTCCCTGGATCGGCGGCATCTCGGCGGCGTTCGTGATAGCGGTGGTGCTGGTCGCGATCGCACAGGCGGTGCTGACGCGGACCGTGTTCGGTCGCTACGTGGTCGGCATCGGCACCAATGAAGAGGCGATGCGGCTGGCAGGCATCGACCCGCGGCCGATCCGAATCACCGTGTTTGCACTCACAGGCTTGCTCGCAGGTCTGGCGGGGCTGATGCAGTCGGCCCGCCTCGAGGCCGCCGATCCGAACGCCGGCGTCGGCATCGAGCTGCAGGTGATCGCCGCCGTGGTCATCGGCGGCACCAGCCTGATGGGCGGTCGGGGCTCGGTGGTCAACACCTTCTTCGGCGTGCTCATCATTGCGGTGCTCGAGGCCGGGCTGGCCCAGGTGGGCGCCAGCGAGCCGAGCAAACGCATCGTGACCGGCTGCGTGATCGTGGTCGCCGTCATCATCGATACGCTGCGCCAGCGCCGCGCCGGTGCGGTCTGACGGCAGAAACGACCATGGCCACCATCAGAGACGTTGCGCTGCACGCCGGGGTATCGATCACCACGGTGTCGCACGTGCTGAACGACACTCGCCACGTCAGCGAGCAAGGCCGCGAACGCGTGCAGGCCGCCATACGCGCGCTGGGGTATGTGCCGAGCGCCGTGGCGCGCAGCCTGAAAAGCAACACCACCTCCACCCTGGGGATGCTGATCCCGAACAGCTCCAACCCGTACTTCGCCGAGATCGTGCGCATCGTCGAAGACCGCTGCTTCGCCGCCGGCTACACGCTGATTCTCTGCAACACCGACGATGAGCCGCATCGGCAGAGCGTGTACATCAAGGTGCTGGCCGAGCGCCGTATCGACGGCCTGATCGTGGTGTCCACCGGAGACGACGATTCGCTGGTCACCCAACTGCGCGGCATCAGGTTGCCGATCGTGCTGGTCGATCGCGAGATCGCCGATCCGACGTGCGACCTCGTCGAGACCGCACACATGCAGGGCGGGTTGCTCGCCGTGCGGCATTTGCTGTCGCTCGGCCATCGGCAGATTGCCTGCATAGGCGGCCCAGCCGGCGTGATGCCGAGCGAGCAGCGCATCGAGGGTTGGCGCATGGCGCTGGCGGAGAGCGGTGCGGCGCCCGGCGCCACCACGCTGTTGTGGCGCGGCGGCTTCACCAGCCAAGGCGGCTATGAGGCGATGCATGCGATCCTGCGCACCGACCAGCCCCCTTCCGCTGTCTTCGCGTGCAACGACCTGATGGCGATCGGCGCGTTGCGCGCCGCGCACGAGACCGGCGTCCGGGTACCGGACGAACTGTCGATCGTCGGCTTCGACGACATCGAACTGTCGGGCTACACCAGCCCGCCGCTTACCACCGTCGCCCAACCCAAGGATCACATCGGCGCACTGGCGGTGGACATGCTGCTGGAGCGCGTCAGCCAGCGCCGGCAGGAGCCACGCAAGGTGGTGCTGCAACCCGAGTTGCGCGTGCGCGCATCGACGGCCAGGATGCTTGCAGGCCCGCAATGAATCCGACCTCATCCTCAGCACCGCCGCGCATCGTCGTGCTGGGCAGTCTCAATATGGACCTGGTGGTGCGGGTACCGCACGCGCCCGCAGCAGGCGAGACGCTGCAGGGCCATTCGATCCACAGCATTCCCGGTGGCAAAGGCGGCAATCAGGCAGTGAGTTGCGCGCGTCAGGGTGCGCTTGTCAGCCTGGTCGGCTGCGTCGGTGCCGACGCGAACGGCGAGGCGTTGCGCCAGGCGCTGCAGCAGGACGGCATCGACACCTCGGCGGTCGCCACCGATGCCTCGGCGCCCACCGGCACCGCACTGGTCATGGTCGAGGACACGGGCCAGAATCGCATCGTGGTGATTGCCGGCGCCAACGCGCGTGTGGAAATCGACGACGTGGCGCTGGCAGCACGGCTGCACGGTACGGCGTTCCTCATTGCACAGTTCGAAACCCCCATTGCGCAAGTCGCGCGTGCGATGACTGCGGCCCATCGCGCCGGCTGCCGCGTGCTGCTCAACCCGTCGCCGGTGCAACCGATCGATGACGCGCTGTGGCCGCTGATCGACACACTGGTGGTCAACGAGGTCGAGGCGCAAACGCTTTCGGGCCGACTGGTCGAGAGCCCGCGCGATGCCGCCATGGCTGGCGAGTCGATGCGTGCACGCGGCGTTGCACGCGTGGTGGTCACGCTGGGCGCCAGCGGCGCCGTGGCCGTCGATGCGGACGGTGCGCGCCACCATCCGACACTCCCCGTGGAGACGGTCGACACCACCGCAGCCGGCGACACTTTTCTAGGTGCGCTGGCGGTAACTCTCGCCTCCGGCGCGTCACTGGACGAGGGCGTTAGCCTGGGCATCCGGGCCGCAGCGCTGTGCATCACGCAGCCCGGCGCTCAACCTTCCATCCCGCTGCGCAGCGCCGTGTTGCGCAGTGCCTTGCCACCCGCCTGGACACCACTTTGAAACGCACTTTGCTACTCCATCCCGAACTGTCGCAATCGATCGCCCGCCTGGGTCACGGCGACATGGTCGTACTCGCCGACGCCGGTCTGCCGATTCCCGATGGCCCGCGCCGCATCGACCTCGCGGTCACACCGGGCGTGCCCCGACTCGCCGACGTGCTCAGGGCCGTGCTGTCGGAGATGCAGGTTGAGCGCGCCATGATCGCGCGGGAAGCGATCGACGCCGGTGCAGGCCACGTGCTGCCAGCCTGGTGTGCCGGTCAGTTGGCCATCGCGCCCGAAATGATCTCGCACGAGGAGCTCAAGCGCTTGTGCGCGCGCGCCAAGGTGGTGGTGCGCACGGGCGAGTGCACGCCTTACGCCAACATCGTGTTGTGTGCCGGAGTGACGTTCTGAGGAGTCGAGGCTGCGCCCGACCTATCCGAAGACGTAGTTGGCACCGACCGGCTGGCCCACTTTCAGCACCTGCTCGGCGCCCTCGGTCCCGCCCTGCAGCACGATGCAGTTCATGCCGAAAGTGATGGCGCCGTCGACCCGGTCGTTTTGCCGGTAGGTCGATAGCGTGTCGCCAACCTCGTGCGTCGACACGGCGGTGGCGGGGTCGATGTCCGGAATGGGACAGCGCGGGCACGGCTTCGCGGGCTGCAGCAAGGCCCGTGCGTCGGGTGCGGTAGCGACATGGAAAGTGTCGACCCGGTCTTCGTCCTGCGCCTCGATGCCGGCCAGCACGATGTTCGGGCGGAATCGCTCCATGCCGACCGCGCCATGCCCGGCGGCCACCAGCTTCTCGTTCAGTTCGGCAAGCGATGCTTCGCTGGTGATCAGCAGCGGGAAGCCGTCGGCGAACTGGTTGGTCGCTTCCACGCCTCGGGTCCACTTCATGTTCGACAGGCGCTTTTGCTCGGGGTCGAAGCGGACCATCCTGAGTTGCCGGGGCTTGCCGGGCTCCGACAGGAAGTCGCTGAACCACTGCGCGGCGATATCACCCATGTCGTAGGCGGCCACCTCGTCGTTCCAGACCGTGACCCGCACCGGACCTTCGACCCGATCGAATGCGATGTGGAGTGCCAGCATTCCGGGGGCGCGAAGCACCATTTCCATCTGCTTCATCTGCGGCCTGACGAGCGCCATCCGCGGCAGCTCGCGCTGTGTGACGAACACACCGGCGGCATCGACCACCATCCAGGCGCGGTCGAATTCAAGTCCCGCTTCGGTAAGCAGGACTTCGGGGAGTTCGACGCCGGCACAGGATTTGATCGGATAGACGAACAGGCGCGAGATGGTGGCGCGAACGTCGAAAGCCGCCAGGTCGGCAAGCGGAGCGGCGTTGGGTGAAGTCACGGCGGTTTCCTTGAAAACGTCACGAAAAGACGCGAATCTGCGATTGTCCCGCAGCGCACGGCAGCGGGAGGCAACTCCTACAATCCGCCGATGTCTCTTCCCCCCGAAGTCTGTATTCGCGGCGCCGGCATCGTCGGCCGCACGCTGGCGCTGTTGCTGGCGCGCGAACGCGTCAGGGTGGCGCTCGTGGCGCCGCAACTGCCGAACCCGCACGAAGACGTGCGCGCCTATGCGCTCAATGCCGCTTCCCGGACCTTGCTCGAAGAACTCCGCGCCTGGCCCGATGCGCAGCACGCGACCCAGGTCCGCGAGATGCAGGTCAACGGCGACGGGGGTGGTCGCGTGCAGTTCAGCGCCCCGAGCCAAAAGGTCGATGCGCTGGCCTGGATCGTCGACGTGCCGGCGCTGGAACGCCAGCTGAGCGATGCGGTCCGCTTTCAGCCACGCATCGACATCGTGGCCGAGCCGGTGGCGGCAGCGCTCACGGTGGTGTGCGAGGGCAAGGTCAGCACGACACGTGACGCACTCGGCGTGAGATATGAGGTCACGCGCTACCCGCAACACGCGATCGCCGCGCGACTCGAAGCCGAACAACCGCACGGGGAGATCGCCCGCCAGTGGTTCGACGACCGCGGCGAGGTGCTGGCATTGCTTCCGGTCGGCGGCCCCGGTAGTCGCTCGCTGGCGCTGGTATGGTCGGTCGACCAACTGCGCGCGCCGGCGTTGCTGGCCCTGAGCGCAGACGACTTCGCCATGGCGGTGCGCGAAGCCAGTCAAGACGCGTTGGGTGCTTTGACGCTCACGAGCGAGCGTGCCGCCTGGCCCCTGCAGCGCGCCATCGCCGATCGCTGGAGCGGCACGATGGCCGACGGCAAGGCATGGGCGCTGGCGGGTGACGCGGCGCACACGGTGCATCCGCTCGCGGGCCAGGGGCTCAATCTCGGCCTGGCCGATGCGGCCGAACTGGCCTCGGTATTGAAGGGCCGCGAGTATTGGCGGGGCGTCGGCGATGCGCGTCTGCTGCGCCGCTACGAACGTGCCCGTCGCACCGACGTGCTCTCGATGAGCCTCGCGACCGACGCGCTGCAGCAACTCTTCGCGCATCGCACCGAGCCGCTGCCGGCACTGCGCAACTGGGGCATGCGTGGATTCGATCGCACGCGGTTCGTCAAACAGTGGATAGCCCGGCAGGCAATGGGCCTTCCCTGACGCCTTCCGGCATCACACTCACTCAACGATTTAAACGGTTCTCTCATGAAACTCGCTTGCAAACTTCTTGCCGTCTTCGGCTTCGGGGCTGCCCTGCTCACCAGCTTCAATGCGCTGGCCGGCGAAGCCGAAATCCGAAAGAACCTCGCGGCGCGCATTCCGCAGTTCGCGAAGATCGACGAGGTTTCCAAATCGCCGATGTCCGGCGTGTACGAAGTCCGCATCAACGGCGCCGAAATCTTCTACACCGATGAGCAGGGCAACTACCTGCTTCAAGGCAATCTCATCGATGTGAAGGCGCGCAAGAACCTGACCGAAGCGCGGGTCGAAAAGCTCAGCGAGGTCGCATTCGACAAGCTGCCCGTAAACGACGCTTTCAAGATCGTGCGCGGCAACGGCAAGCGCAAGCTCGCAGTTTTCGAAGATCCCAACTGCGGCTACTGCAAGCACTTCGAGCGTGACCTGAAAACGGTCGACAACGTGACGGTCTATCTCTTCCTGTACCCGGTGCTCGGTGCGGATTCGACTGCCAAGGCGCGCAATATCTGGTGCGCCAAAGACAAGGCCAAAAGCTGGAACGACTGGATGTCGAGCGAGGTCAAGCCCGATGCGGCCAGCACCGATTGCGATGTCGCCGCCGTACAACGTAATGTCGAATTCGGCCGCAAGTACAACATCACCGGCACGCCGACGTTGATCTTCAGCGACGGCTCGCGCGCACCGGGGGCCATTCCTGCAGCGCAGGTCGAGCAGAAACTCAGCGCAGCCAACTGATGGGCGCTCCCCGGAGCGCGGCAACCGCAACCGCAACCGCAACTGCAGCGGCCATTCACTATCGCGTCGAATGCGCCGACCGCAATGCGCATCTGTTTGCGGTCACCCTCACCATCGATCGGCCAGCACCGCATCAACGCGTGTCGCTACCGGTGTGGATTCCGGGCAGCTATCTGGTTCGTGAGTTCGCCAAGAACCTGCAAGGCCTCAACGCGAAGCAAGGTCGCCGCAACATCGGCATCGCGCAACTCGACAAGTGCACATGGGAAGTCGATTGCACGCCTGGTCAGCCATTGGTGCTTCGCTATGAAGTGTGTGCATACGACAACTCGGTGCGCACCGCGTGGCTCGACGTCGACCGCGGCTTCTTCAACGGCACGAGCCTGTGCCTGCGGGTCGATGCCCAGACCGATACGCCGCATGCGATCGAAGTCCTCGCGCCCAAACTTTTGCCTGGACATGCGCGTTGGTCTTGCGTGACCGCGCTGGTCGGCGCAACGGTCGACAAGCAGGGCTTCGGCACTTACGAGGCTGCCGACTACGACGAACTGGCCGACTGCCCCTTCGAAATGGGCGCGTTCTGGAGCGGCGAGTTCGAAGCCTGCGGCGTGCCGCACCGCTTCGTCGTCGCCGGTGCGACAGCGTCGTTCGACAGCGAACGGCTCATCGCGGACACCAAAGCCATCTGCGAAACCGAGATGCGTTTCTGGCACGGCGACAAGGTCGGCAAGCGCGGTGGCACGAAGCTCCCGTTCAACCGCTACGTCTTCATGCTGAACGCGGTCGACGATGGTTATGGCGGCCTCGAACACCGGCACTCAACCGCTCTGATCTGCACGCGCCGCGATCTGCCGCAACTCGGCGCGAAGAAGCAGCCCGAGGGCTACACCACGTTGATGGGACTCATCAGCCACGAGTACTTTCACACCTGGAATGTGAAGCGCATGCGCCCCGCCGAGTTCGCGCGCTACGACTACACCCGCGAAAACCACACGCAGTTGCTGTGGCTCTTCGAAGGTTTCACCAGCTACTACGACGACCTGCTGCTGCGCCGTGCCGGCCGCATCGACGACACGACCTATCTGCGCCTCATCAACAAGACCATCAACCAGGTCATGCAGACGCCGGGCCGGCTGGTTCAGTCGGTCGCGGACGCCAGTTTCGACGCCTGGGTCAAGTACTACCGGCAGGACGAGCAGACACCCAATGGCACGGTCAGCTACTACACCAAGGGCGCGCTGGTCGCGATGTGCTTCGACCTGACGCTGCGCAGCGAAGGCAAGGGCACGCTCGACGACGTGATGCGTTCGTTGTGGACGAAAAGTGCTGGCGGCCCGATCGAAGAAGCCGATGTGGCAAAAGCGCTCGAATCAGTGGGCGGCCGTTCGTATGCAAGCGAGATCGCGCAATGGGTGCACTCGACCGACGAGCTGCCGTTGTCGGGCTTGCTGCGCGCACACGGCATCGCCACGCTCGATGACCCGGCGCAGCGCGCGCAGGAACTCGGCCTGCGCGTGACGGAGACCAACGGCAGCGTGCAGGTCAAGGTGGTGCTGCGCGGCGGCGCTGCAGAAGCCGCCGGCTTCGCGGCGCACGACGAATGGATCGGTATCGAATTGCCGACGCGCAAAGGGCAGCCGACGCAGGCCTGGCGCATCACGAAGATCGAAGACCTGGCGCTCTACCTCGGGCCGCAGAAAAAGATGATCGCCATCGTCGCGCGTGACCGTCGCCTGCTGCGTCTGCCGCTCACGCTGCCGACAGGCGTGACGACATGGCGCCTCTTCGCCAAAGATGCCGCGTTGACGACGAAGTGGCTGACCGGAAGCTAGGCGAACCGTCGACTTGAGTCGACCATGGCCAGCGTCGCCTACAAAACGCGGCCGACCACCGCGATCACGAACACGAGCACGCCCAGCGCGAGGTTGATCGCGACGAGCATGCGGATGGTGGCAAGCGCCTTGCCGGCGGCCGGCCAATCGCGTGACGCCACGAAACGCACCAGCTTCGGAAACCCGGCGAAGCGGATGTGGCCGTACATCGCCATCATCACCAGCCCCAACGCCAGCATCGCGTGAACGCTCCAGTGCACCCGCGCGAAACCACCGGCCATGGCGACCATCGCGAAACCGGTGAGCAGCAACAACACGATCGCGCCACCGACCCAGCCCAGAAAACGTCCGAGCGCTGCCGCCATGAACGGCAAGCGCAGCGGTGGTTCCAGCACGGCGACAGCGGCAGGACGGACGGCGAAGTGCATCGTCGCCATGCCGCCGACCCAAAACGCGGCGGCGAGCAGATGCACGCAAAGAAGGGAAGAGATAAGCAGGTTCATCGTGGTCGGTCTTGGTTGCCGGAGTGGTCTGGCAGTGTCGCATCCAACGCACGTGTTCGCAGAGGCTTCGCTATAGTGACCCGCAGCCTTTTCCCCGAAACTTTTTCATCGCCAACGGAGACACCATGAGCTACGAAAACATCGAAGTCCGCACCGAAGCCGGCAAGGTCGGCATCGTCACGCTGAACCGCCCCAAAGCCCTCAACGCACTCAACGACGCGCTCATGACCGAGCTCGGCGCGGCGCTCAAGGCGTTCGACGCCGACGAAGCCATCGGCTGCATGATCATCACCGGCAGCGAGCGAGCGTTCGCGGCCGGCGCCGACATCGGCGCCATGGCCAAATTCAGTTTCGTGGACGCCTACAAGAGCGACTACATCACGCGCAATTGGGAAACCATCCGCACCATCCGCAAGCCGGTGATCGCGGCAGTGAGCGGCTTTGCACTCGGCGGTGGCTGCGAGCTCGCGATGATGTGCGACTTCATCATCGCGGCCGACAACGCCAAGTTCGGTCAGCCTGAAATCAAGCTGGGTGTGATTCCCGGCGCGGGCGGCACGCAGCGTCTGCCGCGGGCGGTCGGCAAGAGCAAGGCGATGGACATGGCACTGACCGGCCGCATGATGGACGCGACCGAAGCCGAGCGCGCCGGGCTGGTAAGCCGCATCGTGCCGTTCGACAAGCTGGCCGACGAAGCACTCGGCGCCGCGTTGGTCATCGCCGATTTCTCGCAGATCGCGGTGATGGCAGCCAAGGAATCGGTCAATCGTGCTTTCGAGAGCGGGCTGTCGGATGGCGTGATGTTCGAGCGCCGGCTGTTCCATGCGCTGTTCGCGACGAACGATCAGAAAGAAGGCATGGACGCCTTCGTCGGCAAGCGCAAGGCCGACTTCAAGAACGCCTGAAGTCGGTACCGCCCGCGCCCTAAGGCAGTGCTCCGCCGCTTACCGCGGGGCTTCCGCTGATGTCGCACCGGGCGGTGACCCTGCCGCAGGAGCAGCAGGAGGTGCCGGATCGGCTCGCGGCGCTGGCGCAACCGCCTCCGCTAATGAGCGCACCAATGCCGCGAGCGACCCTGCCGACGGCGCACCCGTGGCCGGTGGCGCTGTACCTTCACGCCAACGCACCTGCTCTCGGGCGAGTTCGAGCACCGCCAATACTTTGCCGTCACGTTCGAACGTCAGCCGCCACTCGGCCCCGCCAACGAATCGCTGCGCGCCCACGGCAGTGATCGCCGCAGAGCCGATCAGCGGCAGCAATTCACGTCCTTCGGCGCGCGACAGGCTGCGCGTTTCGCCACCGCTTTGCGCGATGGTGAGCCGCGTCCACTGCGACAGCGCGGCGAAGGTCGGCGGGTCGGTGGCTTCGGTGCGTACCGTCGATGTCGGTGCGGCTTTGACCGCGCGTGCGGGAGGCGCTGCGGCGGCACCGGGCGTACCGGGCAGCCCGGGTGCTGCTGCACCGGCAGGCGGTGAGGCGCCTGCCGCCGGCTGATCGGCGGCGCTGGAATCCCGTGACTTCGCGGCAGAGGCAGGTGTTGCTGTTGGTGCAATGGATTGCGCCGGTGCCGTCGGTATCGGCTCCAGCTTGAGCACTGCGCGCGGCGGCGCTTGCTCGGCCTCCGCGCGCTTCGACGAACTCTCAAGGTCGGCCGCAGCCGCCTTCGGCTCGCGAGCCCGCACCGGTACCGGTGCCGGTGCCGGTGCCGGTGCCGGCAAAGCTTCGACTTTGGGTGGCGCAACGACTGCAGGCGCAGGCTCGGAAATCGCTGGTGGCGCAGGCGTAGCAGTTGCTGCGGCCGTCTCGGTCGACGTGCCTGGCGTTGGGGCCGGAACAGACGTCGTCGAAGGCTCCTGAGGCGCCTCGACCGGGGGTAGCGCGGGCGCTGCGTTGCGAGGCTCCAGTCCCGGCATCGGCGTGGTGTCTATGGGCTCCGGTGGAAGCGTGTTTGCAGCTTCGCGGGCCGTCGGCGCCGCACTCGACTTCGCCTCGCTGTCGAGCCGCGCTTCGGGCACCGGCTCGTGCTGCCACAGTGCGGTCACGATGACCCCAACAAGCACGGTCGCAAAAGCAGCGTTCCATGGCATGCGGCTGCGACCGCTTTCGCCACCGATACCCAGCAGGCGCTTCCACAGCGGAACCATCGGCGCCAGCGAAATGTCTTCGTCGCGCGGCTCGACCGCCTCCCGCGCGCGCTGCTGAATGGTCCGGCGAATCCGCCAGTCCGGCGCGACAGCGGCATCGGGAGCGTTCTGCAGCGCACGCCGGAGCACCGGATCATCGAACTCGTCGGGGAAGGCCACATTGCCCATCGGTTCGTCGCTCATTTGCGAACCCTCAGCACGGACAAGTAGCGCTCCATGCACTCCCGCAATTTCTTGATGCCATAGCGCAATCGACTCTTCACCGTTTCGAAGTGCGTGTCTAGCGCATCGGCCAGCGCCTCGACCGTGAAGCCATCTTCGTGATGCAACAAAAACGCAGCGCGTTGATCGTCGGGCAACTCATCCAGGCAGGCCAGCAGACGCCGGCCCGCAGCGCGCCAGAAAGCGATTTCTTCGGCCGACGGATGGGCCGCATCGGACGGCGACGCACCTTCGTTCAGCAAGCCGCGGCTGAACAGCCGTCCGGCTTCGAGGCCATCGCCGTCTTCGTCGTGGGCATAGAACTGCACCTCGCGTCCGCTCACGCGCAAGCGGTCCATCGCGAGGTTGTGGGCGATGGTGAAGGCCCAGGTACGCCACGCCGCGCCTTGCGGAGAAAAGCTGGCGCGCGCCGTCACTATGCGCAGCCACGTGTCCTGAAACACCTCGTCGACCTCGGCCGACAAACGCAACCCAAGCAAGCGCTTGACGAAGCGATACAGTGCGTTTTCATGACGTGCATAGAGCATGTCGAAAGCGGCCGCGTCGCCTGCCGCATAGGCGAGCATCAATTGATCGTCCCCCATCGCGTCGGGGGTGGACGGTGTAGCGGGGTCCGCTTCGAGGGTGGGAGCGAGCATCGGGCGATTTTCACCTGAGCTTGTACGGACGGCGATGCCGTTCGGGGTCGATTGTCGAAGAGTTCACGAGCCGGCTATAATGTTGGGCTCGGCTCTTTAGCTCAGTCGGTTAGAGCGATGGAATCATAATCCACAGGTCCGCGGTTCGAATCCGTGAAGAGCCACCAGACCCAGCAACGGAAGCCCGCTATCGAACTGATAGCGGGCTTTTTTTGTTTGCAGGCGCTTGTAGGCAATCTGTAGGCGACAGCTAAGCGTCTCCTCGAAGGGGCGATCAACGTGGCGATCCGGCCGCCAGCCTGCAAGGCTGCGCGCCCTCGGGCAAACTAGAAAACATGCCACGACGCAATTCCCCCAACGACATCCGCGACCTCGATGACCTGAGCCGCCTGGCCGACGTGGTGGTCGACAAACGCCAGGGTCAGCGCGCCGCGGCGAAGAAGAACCGCCGCAACCGGCACTACGAGAAGCAGTTCACCCGCAATACGCTCGCACATCTGCTTAGCGGTAAGGCTGTTGCGGCCCATGGCGCCGAACCCGCATGATCCAGGCGCTGGCGGTTCTCACCACAGCCTTGCTGTTCGGCGGCATGGCTCTGTATTCGTTCGGCTTCGCGGCCTTCCTGTTCACGGCCTTGCCCCCCGACGTTGCAGGCGCCACACTGCGGCGCGCGTTTCCAGCGTTCTATCTGTTCGTGATCGCGGCCGCGGCAATCGGCGCGGGCCTGCTGTGGCCTCTGGATGCGGTGGCTGCCGGGCTGATGGCGGCCATTGCCATCACGACAGTGCCCTCGCGCCAGTTGCTGATGCCGGCCATCAATGCCGCCACCGACCAAGGGATGCGCCAGCGCTTCAGGTGGCTGCACGGCATGTCTGTAGTAATTACGCTGGCGCACATCGTGGCTGCTGGCGCTGTGCTGGTGCGGCTGGTCTGAGTGAATCACGCCCTCAGAACTAACGGCGTTTCTTGGCGCCGTGCCCTGGTCACGTTACTTCGCACACGTCGATAGGCTGACTAACTGTCGATTTCTACTCGAAGGCATTGGGTGGCAAGTTGCCCAGTGTGGAGTGCAGCCAACACTGTTGTAGAAGCCGACGATGTAGTCGGCAATGTCACCCGTGGCCTCGGCATGGTTGGCGGAATCGCACTGTCAGACGCGCTCCATCTTCAGGTTCAGGAAGAAGCGCTCCATGACGGGTTGTCCCACCAATTTGCGTTGCGACTCATGCTGCCAACCATTCCGTGCTTTGCCAGAAGGGCTCAATGTGAACCACAGGCGTACTGACTTCCACGATCCGAATGCACTATCAAGCCCGGGCCTGGTTGACGCTGCGCAATGGCCAGCCGCAACGCCTCGCACACCCGCTTGCAGGGGCAGACCCGAGCTTGGCATGCCCTTGCTGTCTCGCACTGATCTGTGGGCGCAGAAGCTGATGGCAAATGCAGACCATGGCCTCGATAAAGTTACTGTTAGTCGTGACAATTGAATTGGGACAGATGCTCAAAGGTTGGGAGCCTGTGCCGCGTGGAGCCTTTGACATCCACATCTACCAACACACACGGACCCCAAGTAAGGAACCTCCATGGCCGCCGCCTCCCCCTTCGTGATTTTGCTGGTGCTTCTGCTGCTGGGCGCCTTCTACACCGTCAAGATCCTCGATCAGTTTCAGCGCGGCGTGGTGCTGACGCTGGGCAAATTCACTGGCGTCCGGGGGCCGGGTCTGACGATCCTGATCCCTTTCGCGCAGACCATGCGGCGCGCCGACATGCGGGTCAAGGTGATGCCGATTCCGTCTCAAGACGTGATCACCAGCGACAACGTTTCGGTGAAGGTGTCGGCGGTCGCATTCTTCAAGATCGTCGATCCGAGGATGGCCTTGCTTGACGTCGAGGACTACCTGAGCGCCATCGCCCAACTCGCACCGATCGCGCTGCGCGCCAACATCGGCAAGCACATGCTGGACGAGCTGCTCTCAAAGCAGGATGTGCTGAACAAGGCTTTGAGCGTGGCGCTGGAGGAACGCACGCAAAGCTGGGGCGTGCACATCATCAACGTCGAGATCCGTACCGTCGACCTCGACCAGACGATGATCCGGGCGATGGCCCAGGAGGCCGAAGCCGAACGCGGCGCACGGGCCCGGGTGATCACGGCCAACGGCGAATACGAGGCGGCCGCCAAGCTCGCTGAAGCTGCCGACATCCTGTCGAAAAATCCAGCTGCACTGACACTCCGCACGCTGGCGACCTTGAAGGAAATCGGCGCCGAGCAAAACACCACCATCATCTTCCCGGTCGCCCAGGAAAATCTGATGGCGCCGTCGCTTTCGGGCGTAGCGATGGCATACGCGTTGTCGCATCAAGCTCCACCGCCCGCCCGATCTGCCGCGTCCAATCCGACCTGAGCGCAGTCTTCCGGTCCCCGCGCAGGCTTCGTGGATGTCACCTGCATAGCTCTTCAGAGTGAAGGTACGCGCTCCCATTCCATCGCACTAAGGGCGGCACAGGCAAGCTGCGGCGAGCCGAAGGGCAGTGTCGCAATAAGTCATGACGAGTGAGCGAATGCGATGGCCGAGAGAACAAGTTGAACGAAGCGCTGCGCGTCTTTCTGCGACACAACCGCGAATTCGGGTTTGAGTTCTTGTTCGAGTGGGGAGCGGTGTGTCGTGAGCCGAGCAACTAATCGAGACCGATGTGCGGCTCGCATCACTTCAGAAGCTGCTCGCGAATCGTCAGTAACTCCTGCCGACGCATTGCGTCCGACTTCGGATAACTCATCTGAAGCGTCCCGAGTGTGTCGAGAACGATCTGGGACACGATCAGCCGCGCGTTCTCCTTGTCGTCAGCGGGTACGACATACCACGGTGCCGCCCGCGAAACTTGATGATCCGCGTGCCCTTGCGGGTGAGGCTCCTTCCAGACCGTCTTCGCGTCGAGCGGCGTTCCGGGCAGCGCTCGGATGTTTGAAGCTGAAGACCTGGCAGCCTTGTGGGTTGACGCCGGACATCACTTGCTGGATGACACCGTCTTTTCCCGCAGCGTCCATCGCCTGAAAAATCATCAACACCGCACGGCTGTTGGCGGCGTACAGAAGTTTTTGCAACGCGCTCAGTTGCGCGACATGCTCAGCCAGAACTCTTTGATATGCCCCCTTGGACTTGCAGACAGGCTTCACCCAGGTCGGCCGCTTCTCGAGCGTCACCTTTTTGCCCTGCGGCACGCGGAAGTCTTCGGTGTTCAGTTTCATGCTCGTCCTTTTGACCGTGAGCGCTGCGCCCACCGGCCATCACAGGGGTCGATCGACTACGCGATGGCGCATCGCTTGAAAACCGGCATCTTCACGGCCGCCGAACGACTCCGACGCCGACCGCCGCGGCCAGCGTGCCGGTCACAAGCGCAAGGGGCAGCGGTGTCATCAAGATGCCAACAACGGCCATCGTCGAGAAGATCAGCACATTGGCCAAGAACGACAGGTTGAGCCACAGGCCCGGGCGAGACCACAGGCGCCGGCGTTCGCGAAAGGCGTGGAGCGTTGTCTGGCTGCCGAACACCAGGGCGACAAGCGCGAGCGTATCGAGGGCTGCGGCGTCGAGCCCCATCCTGAAATGGCCGACAGCCACCGCGCCGATGATCCAGGCGTTTGGAATACTCACGTGACTACTTCGGCGTGAGCCGGTATAAGCCGCCCGCGTGGTCATCCTCAATCAACCACAGCGCGCCATCCGGCGCCTGCTCGACGTCGCGGACACGGAAGCCGACTCCCCAGTGCTCGGCCGGTGTCGCGATCGCGCCGTGCACCTCGATCCGATGCAGGGCGCGGCTTATGAGACCGCCCGCGAAAGCCGAGCCCTTCCAATCCGGAAACATCGCGCCGCTGTAAAACATCAGGTTGCCGGGCGCGAGGACGGGTGTCCAGTAGATCACGGGTTTGGCAAGGTCGGCGCGCGTGTCGGGGCTTGCGATGGGCACGCCGTCGTAGTTCACCGCATAGGAGACGAGCGGCCAACCATAGTTCTTACCCGGCTCGATCAGGTTGAGTTCGTCGCCGCCGCGCGGCCCGTGCTCGAGTTCCCAAAGCCGGCCATCCGGCGCGAACGCGAGCCCGTAGGGCGTGCGATGCCCCGAGGTCCAAGTCTCGGAGGGCGTCAGATTGGGGCCGTCAAAAACATAGGTGCCCACGACCGGCGCGGTTTTAGCGGACTCCGTATCTCTTGGCGGATCGATCACTGGGACGGACCGTGCGCCGGTCTTGCCCTCCATCGGGTTGCCGGGTGCGGGCTTGCCGTCCAGGGTCAAACGCAGGATCTTGCCTGCCGGTTGGTTCGGGTCCTGGGCGGGAGTAAATCGCTGTCGATCGCCCGCTGTGAGGAAGAGAAAGGTCTGATCCGGCGAAAAGGCCACAGCAGCGCCGACCTGGCCCCCCTTGCCCTTGATCGGGTCGCGCCAGACGACCTTCAGGTCCCCCAGCGAGGCGGTGCCAACGCCAATCTTGAGCGTCGCGCGGGCGAGCGCCAGGCTCGAAGTCCCCGGGTCCTGACCGGGCTCTGAATAGGTCAGGTAGATCGCCCCATCGCTCGAATAGGCCGGGGCCAAGTAGACGCCGAGCAGGCCGTTCTGCCCTTCGTGCAGCACGGGCGGCACGCCAGTAACTTCGAGCTTCTCCCCGGATTGGGTCACTAGAAAGAGCTTGCCGCTCTTCTCGGTGATCAGCATGCGTCCGTCCGGCAGAAAGGCGATGCGCCACGGCAGATCGAATTGCGCGAACTTCGTGAGCTTGAACGGAGGTGATGGGGTGGGAGGCAGAGATCCGGCGTTGATCTGCGCCACTACGGGCGTAGCACCGAGGAGCAACCAGGGGATGAGTCCGAACTTCGGGAATTGCATGCTTCGCTCGCCAGTGGCCAAGCAGGAGAGTATCCGGCGAGCGTGAAAGCAGCGCCGTGCACCGGGCTATCGGCGCGACGGGCGCGACGGGCGCGACGGGCGACGAGCGACGAGCCTTTCATCAACACCAGCTTGTGCTGCCAAGCTGCCGTGTCGTGCGCCGGCGCCACAGTGATTGCAGACGTTCAATTGCAGGTTGCCAATGACGTAAAAGGGCCCTTAGCAGACCTTCCTCCTGCTCTTAAGCAGTCGTTTTATGTAGCCATGCTGTGTTTCCGTTGAAGCTTAATGAGGCACCGTATGGATACTTGGCTTGAGCGGCAGGCGCCCTTTGACAAAGCCCTTGCAAATGCGCTGATCGCGGCAACGCCCGAGACATGGGCGCGAGCGGAAGTCGAGGTCAGTCGGGACGACGATGGCGCGACCGAAGAAATGTCGATCGTCATCACGTCGCCGGATGGACGGCCAGAAGTCGTAAGCGCGACAGAAGACCTGTTCGCCGCCCTCTATGGTCTCTCGGACTTCTTTCGGGAGCGCGGGACGGTCTGGAACAAGATCGTTTGCTCAGTCGCTGAAGAAGCCGGCGACTGGACCTTCAAGGTGAGTTACGAGTACTGAGGTCAGCTTCTGGCCGTTAGCGGCGTTACTCGGCAGCAAGAGCGGAGGGCCAGTGCGGCGCTTTTCGCCAGTGCACCCCTTGACCAAACGGTCGCCCATGCTTGAAGCAAAGAAACACATCGACGACCGCGGCAGCTTGAAACCATTCGTCCGCGCGAAGGGCCAATTCCCCGCCGCTAAACGCAAGCACCGTCCCATCTGGAAACACTGGACTCGGTTGGTTGTGAAAAGCACGCAGCCGTTCTGACGCCGCCACATCAAACTTTTCGATCATGCAGGTCACGCCACCGCCAGCTACTTGCAGATAGTTGCCTGCTTCGTCCGTCAGCGATGCGTAGGAGTTCGGGCCGTAGCTGCGCAGCTTCAAAAGCCGCTTTTCAAGCTGGCTGTCGGTGGGATCAACGAGAGCTTCGAGGCGCTCCATTTCAAGCTTCATGATGAGGTGATGGTCAATGTCTGCTGTTGGCACGATTGTTGTCCATCAATCGCCCAAGAACTTGAGGTATGTGTGGTTGCTGTGAACGGCTTGTTGAGCAAGCCGTATTACCTTCTCGAGGTGTCCAGACAGTTCTGCATCCGTGGAAGAGCTCCTGACCTCCGCCAGTTCAATGAGCAGGACAGGAATCTGTCTCTGATTGAACACGGTGACACCCCACGGATCGATGAAGCGCATACAGATCGGCGGAAGAGCGATCGACTGGTCAATGGCGAGCGATGTAAGACAACCCAGGGGATCAAAAATCGCCTGGATCTTTTCTTGCTTTTCGTTCACCCATACCGTATCGATTCCCAAGTTACCCCCTCGTAGCGGATGTCTGCTTCTGGCCCGATAGCAGCAGCTGGGGCGGGCTCTCAGGCGTCTTCGTTGCTCCAAGGAGCGGATTCCAGGGGCAAGGTCACTGACGCCATCAAATGGGGGAGCTGCGTCAGCACCAGATCGATCACCACCCGCACCTTCATCGGCAACGTCCGCACCCTCGGCCAGATCGCGTTGAGCTCATAGCCGAAGGGCGTGGCTTCCTCGAAAACGCGCACCAGTCGGCCCGCTTCGACTTCGCGCGCGGCCATCCAGACCGGTACCCGCGCCAAGCCCCAACCGGCAATGGCGCCGTTTATCACTATATCTAGCGAGTCGCAGACGAAGCGCGACTCGATCTCAAAGGGGAGGTGGATGTCTGCATTGTCGGCAGAGGCAGGGCTGCCGCCAGCCTTGGCGCGCATAGCCCACGAAACGATGCGACGTGCGCTGCGCCACAAGGTCTTCATAGGACGCAGGCCGCGAGTGCTTGGCCAGATACCCCGGCGACGCATAGACCCCCATCACCTGCCGGCCGAGAGCGCGCGCGGCTAGCGTCGTGCTGTCATCAAGCGCACCGCTGCGGATAGCTAGATCGATGCCTTCCTCGATCAAGTCGACGCGCCGGTCTCTGTAGGTGATGTCGAAGCTCAGTTGCGGATGCCGCTCACCCAAGTCGAACAGAAGTGGCGCGATCAGCAGTCGGCCGATGATGATGGGCATGGTGAGCCGCACGCGGCCCACTGGATCCCGCCGGCCGGCTTCGAGCTCTTCGCCCGCAGCGGCCAATTCGTCCCGCGCCCGTCGACACCGCTCGTAGTAGGACTGCCCTGGCTCCGTCAAACGATGGCTGCGCGTCGTGCGATGAAAGAGCCTTGTATCGAGCCGGGCCTCCAGCCGCGCCACGCTTTTGCCCACCGCAGAGCGGGTGAGCTTCAGCTTGTCGGCTGCCGCCGCGAAGTTGCCGGCTTCGACAACCGCCACGAAGACCTCGATGCTGTCCAGCCGTTCACTCATTAGAGAATTTTAGGATGCAATCTGGCGACTGAAATGTTCCATTGGTGATTCATGAGAGCCAAAAAAGCGCGACAAAGCGATGGCGCTCGGCGCTGCGCATGTCATCGCACGCGAAGCCGACTGGCCAGCCGAGGTCAAGCGCTTGACCGGTGGACGCGGCGTCGATCACTTGCTGGAGACCGTCGGCGTGGCCAATCTGGGACGCTCGCTGACCGTCGTGGCGCCAGGCGGCAGGATTTCCTTGATCGGCGTTATCGAGGGAGGCAAGGTCGAGGCCCAGGCCATCGACCTCATCCGCAGCTGGGCGGTCGTACAGGGCATCAGCGTGGGCCATCGTCGTGCACTGGAAGACATGATCCGCGCCATCGATACGACGCACATGCAGCCCGTCATCGACACGGTCTACGGCTTTGCCGATGTACGGGCTGCCTTCGCGCAATTGGAGCGTGGCGCTTTCGGCAAGGTGGTCGTCTCGATTTGAGATTTTGGTCAACCTGTGCGCGCCGTTCAGTGACCTTGTCTTGGCCTGAAGAGATCGACCCGGTCGCGACGTTGGTGCGGCAGTCGTTCGATTCGAACACCGTGCGTCGCGGTTCAGCAAGTGCAGCCTGCTAGCCGCCCAGATAGGCGTCTTGCACCTTCGGGTTACCGAGCAGCTCGCGCCCGCTGCCGGCCAGCGCGATGCGGCCGGTTTCGATCACGTAGGCACGGTCGGCGATCTTCAGTGCCTGACGCACGTTCTGCTCGACCAGAAAAATCGTCAGCCCGTTCTTGTTGATCTCGCGGAGCGTCCGGAAGATGTCCTGCACGATGATCGGCGCCAGCCCCATCGAAGGCTCGTCGAGCAGCAGCACGCGCGGCCTGGCCATCAAGGCGCGACCGATGGCCAGCATCTGCTGCTCACCGCCCGACAGGTTGCCCGCCAAGCCATCGGCACGGTCTTTCAGCACCGGGAACAGCGTGAAGATGCGGTCGAGGTCGTCGGCACGCTGCGCACGGCCATCGCGCCGCGTGTAGGCACCAAGCTCGAGGTTCTCGCGCACGCTCAGCGTGGTGAGCGTCGCGCGCCCTTCCGCCACCTGCACCATGCCCGCGGCGACGATCTTGTGTGGCGGCAGCGAGGTCAGGTCTTGCCCTTGCAGCTCGACCTTGCCGGCCGCCTTCTTGACGAGCCCCGACAACGCCAGCAGCGTCGTCGACTTGCCCGCACCGTTGGCGCCCACGAGCGTCGTGATCTGCCCTTCGTGCAGCTCCAGGTCGATGCCTTTGACCGCTTCGATGTGACCGTAGGCGACCTTGAGCCCGTCGACCTTGAGAAGCACGGCGCTCATTGTTCAACCTCCGTGCCGGCTTCGTCTTCTTCGCGGCCGAGGTAGGCCTCGATGACCTGCGGGTCGTTGCGAATCTCGTCAGGGCCGCCGCGCGCGATGATGCGGCCGAAGTTCAGCACGGCGATGTGCTCGCACAGGCCCATGACGAAACGCATGTCGTGTTCGATCATGAAGATGGTGTAACCGCGCGCAGCGATGTTGCGAATCTCGACCATCAGGTCGGTCTTCTCGGTGCTGTTCATGCCGGCGACCGGCTCGTCGAGCAACAGCAAAGTGGGATCGGTCGCGAGCGCGCGCGCCAGCTCGAGCTTGCGCTGTTCGCCGTAGGAAAGGTTGTCGGCGATGTCGCTGGCCTTGTGGTCCAGCTTGACCCACGACAGCAACTCGCGCGCACGGTCCCGCGCACGGCGCTCTTCGCTTCGAAAGAGTCCCGACGAGGTCAGCAGCCCGAACGCACCGTAGCCCAGGTTGGCGTGCATGCCGACCATCACGTTCTCCAGCAGCGACATTTCCTTGAAGACGCGGATGTTCTGAAACGTCCGCGCAATGCCGGCACGCGTGATCTCGTGCGGCTTCATGCCGGCGAGATCGTTGCCCTGGAAGCGGATCGTGCCGCCGGTCACAGGAAGCAAACCGGTCGTGAGATTGAACACCGTCGTCTTGCCGGCGCCGTTCGGACCGATGAGGCCGAACACGCCGCCCTTCGGCACATCGAGGTGCACTTCCTGCAGCACCCTGAGGCCGCCGAAGTGACGCGAAACGCCATCGAGTGTCAGCAGGCCCGCGCTCATGCCACCACTCCCTTGCGACCGAACCAATTCCGGATGCGCACCGGATCCCAGATGCCCTTGGGCAGGAACAGGACGATCAACACGAGGATGATTCCGTTGAGCACCAGGCGGAAATCGCCGAAGGCCCGCAGCGATTCGGGGAGGATCGTCAGGATGACGCCGCCGAGCACGGGCCCGGTGAGTCCATTGATGCCGCCGAGCACCGCCATCGTCAGGATGTCGACGCCGCGGTCGAAGCCGAACTCGTTCGGTCCGATAAAGAAGGTCAGGTGCGCGTTGAGCGTGCCGGCCAGACCCGCGATGGCTGCGCCGAGCACGAAGGCCAGCATCTTGTGGGCGCCGACGTCGATGCCCATAAGCCCCGCGGCCGTCTCGTCTTCCTTGATGGCTTCGAACGCGCGGCCGATTTTCGAGTGCCGCAAACGCCAGAGTGCCGACAGCACCAGCACCACCGCGAGCAGCACGTGCCACCACTCCGTCGAGGGCGGAATACCGTTCAAGCCGAGGGCACCGCCGGTGAGTGATTCGGCATTGAGGATCACGATGCGCACAACTTCGCCGAAAGCCAGCGTTGCCATGGCGAGGTACACGCCCGACAGTCGCAGCGTCGGCTTTCCGATGATGAAAGCCATCAATGCCGGTGCCGCCATGCCGGCCGCGATCGCGACCGGAAACGGCGCGCCGTAACTCATCGTGAGGATGGCCGAGGTGTAGGCGCCGATGCCCATGAACGCGGCGTTGGCCATCGCCAGCATGCCGCACGACAGCGTGAGCCAGATCGACAACGCCAGCAGCGCATTGGTGCCGAGCGACAGCACCACGTTGCTGTAGACCGACCAGAAGTTGGCGAGCGAGTCCATCAGACTTTGCGTTCCTGCAAAGTGCCGAACAAGCCTTTGGGGCGCACCAGCAGCACGAGGAACAACAAGCCGAAAGCGACCGCGTCACGCATGGTTGAACCGATATAGGCCACCGACAGCACTTCGGCAAAGCCGAGGAAGAGCCCCCCCAGCAGCGCGCCACGAATGTCGCCCATGCCGCCGAGGATGATGACCGCGATGCCCTTGTGCAGCATCGGCTGGCCCATCAGGGGAAACACCGCGTTCGAATAGAGCCCGATGAGTACGCCCGCCAAGCCACCCAACGCTGCAGCAGCGAACGAGGTCATGAAGAACAGGCCTTCGACGTTCACGCCGACAAGGTACGCAGCCTTGGGCGATTCAGCGATGGCGCGCAGCGCGCGGCCGAGCTGCGTGCGCTTGAGCGCCAGCAGCAGCACTGCCATCAAGGCGAACGACAGCAAGATGATGCCGAGCTCGAGCGCCGTCAGATGAATGCCGCCGAGGCTCAACGACTGGTCCGAAATCACGCCTTGCGGAAAGCGGATGTTCTGCGCACCGAATATGCCCTGAATGCCGTTGTTGATGATGATGGCCACGCCGATGGTGGCGATCATCGGGATCAGGTGCGGTGCGTTGCGCGCACGCAGCGGCTTGAGCACCAGAAAGTCGATCAGCAGCCCGAGCGCACCGCAAAAAACAAAGGCGAACAGCATGCCCGCCCATAGCGGCAGCGCGAAGCGCGCCATGACCTCGACCGCCGCGTAAGCGCCGACCATGAAGACCGCGCCATGCGACAGATTGATGACGCCCAAGACGCCGAAGATGAGCGTGAAACCCAGCGCGAAAAGCGCGTACACGCAGCCCAGCGACAGGGCGTTGACGAGTTGCTGTTCAAGCAAAGTGAAACCTCCGAGCCCGCGACAAGGCAGGCAATACAAACGCTGAAGTTGCTGTCGACAACAGGCCGTCGGCATCGCTTCTTCAGGTGAGACACCGAGGAACCGGCTTTGCCGGACCTCTGGTGTCGCCCCCGGCAGGGGGTGGGAGTCGCGACACGCAGTGCGCAGCGACCTGGGGGCGAGTTCTACTTCTCGATGACGAACTCAGCGCCCTTCGTCACGCTGACGATCGGGACTTGTTGCGCGTCGTAGCCAGCCGGCTTGCCCGCCTTGTCCGTGGCGCGGCGAAACTGGAATGCACCGGTAGCGCCGGTCCACTTCACCGCCGGCAGCGCGTCACGCAAAGCGGTGCGATCGGCCGCCAGGGTGCCCGACAGCTTCACGGTCTTGATGGCCTGCGCCGCGATGTACATCGCGTCGTACGCCTGCGCCGCGAACTGGTCGGGTGCCACCTTGTACTTGTCGTTGTAGCCCTTGATGAACTTGCTGTTCTCGGGCGTCGCATTGCTCAACGACCACGGGCTGCCGACATACAGGTTGTCGGACTGGCCCTTGGCCAGATCGAACACCTTGGCCGAGTTCATGCCGTTGCCGCCGATGAAGGGCACGGCGAGGCCGAGCTGGCGCGCCTGCACCATGATCGGGGCGCCTTCGGCCAGCAAGGCCGACAGCACGATCGCATCGGCACCGCTGGCCTTGATCTTGGTCAGTTGCGCCTTGAAGTCGACGTCGCCCTTGGCGAAGGTCTCGGTGGTCGTCACCGGGATCTTCAGGTCGTCGAGCGCCTTCTTGAAGTTGTCGTAGCCGCTCTTGGTGAACACGTCGTCGTTGCCGTAGAGGACAGCGACTTTCTTGATGCCGGCCTTCTTGACCGCCATCTTGATGGTCTCGGGCAGCACGTCGGCTTCGGTCACCGAGTTGCGAAAGACGTAGTCGCCGATCGAGGTGATGCCGTCGGCCGTATTGGATGTGCCGAAGGCCACCGTCTTGCCGGCTTGAGCGATCGGGTCGCCAGCTTGCGCCGAATTGGACAAGGTCGGGCCGAACACCATCAGGACCTGGTCCTGAAAAATCAGCTTCTTGAAGACGTTGATCGCTTCTTCTTTTTTGCCTTGCTCATCGGCGACGATGAGCTGGATCTTGTCGCCGTTGATGCCACCGGCGGCATTGATCTCATCGGCGGCCAGTTCGAGGCCGTTGCGGATCGCGACACCGTACTGAGCGGCACCGCCGGAAAGGGCTTCAGCCACGCCAATCTTCAGATCGGCGGCCTGCGCCGTGGCACAGAAAGCTGCGAAAGCCAACAGCGTGGCCTTGAATGGAAGTTGTCTCATTTGGAGTCTTTCGGGGGGAAAAAACGAGCGCCAAGCATAAATCAGCTTGGGGCCGGGCATTTGCTCGGGCTACATCGGCAGCCAGGTTCCCACTCGTGCCGCCTTCGCGCGGAGGTACAAAAGGCGCGCCGTCGCGACATCTTCGAGCGCCATGCCGAGCGACTTGAAGAGCGTCACTTCGTTTGCACCGCCACGCCCCGGATGCGCACCGATCACCAGTTCGCCAATCTCTGCACGCAAGCTCGCGGGGCTCACGAGGCCAGCACGCAATGCGTTCAGATAGTCGCCCGATTCGGCAAGCGTCGACTCGCGCCGATCGACGAACAGCGACGCCCGGCCCATCAGCGCCGGCTCGATCTCGCAATAGGCCGGCGTGCTGGAGCCGACCGCGTTGATGTGCGTACCCGGCGCGATCCAGGCATCGAGAAGGATCGGCTCGCGCGCATTCGTGACGGTAACGACGATGTCTGCGTCGCGCACCGCGGCCTCTGCAGACCCCACCGCTTCCATGACGAACCCATAGGCGGGCTGTTCCACCGCCACGAACGCCCGTGCGCTGGCCAGACTGCGGGCGGCAACCTTGACCGAAGTGAGCGGCCGGGCAGCCGCCACGGCCTGCAACTGCCAATGCGCCTGATGGCCGCTGCCGATCAAGGCGAGCTTCGAAGCGTCGGGCCTCGCCAGCAGGCGCGTCGCAAGGCCGGTCATCGCCGCGGTGCGGATGCCGGTGATTTCCGAGGCCGACATCACCGCCATCAATGCGCCGGTCTCGCCGCTGAACAGCAGTACGCAGCCCTGGTGCGGGTCCAGCCCGAGCGCGCTGTTGCCGGGGAAGAAGCCACCGGTCTTGGCGCCGTAGACCGGGTCGGCCCCGCCGATGTAAGCCGGCATCAATCCCAGCAGACCTTTTGCGCCGGGCGGACTGACGATCTGACGCAAGGGCTGGTGCACTTCGCCCTGCGCAAGTGCGGCCATGGCGTCCGACATCAGGTCGATGCAGTCGGGCACGCTCAGGAGTCGGGCGACTTCCTGCTGGGCAAGAAACAGTACAGGCTCGACGACGTCGACCGCACTGGCAGTCATGCCTGATTCATCCAGGACGCGTGCCGCGAATCATCCATGAGCGCGGGCCGCGTCCAGGTGCTTCGTCAACGTCGGAAGATCAGTGTTGGTGCCGCACAGCAGCACGCCCACGCGTTGGCCTTCGAGCTCCTCGCGCAACGGGCCGAGCAAGCCAGCCGTGGCGGCCGCGCAGGCAGGCTCGGGCGACAGTTTGAGTTCTTCGAACAGGTGCAGCATGGCCCTGCGGATCTGGTCGTCGGACACTGTCACGAGCCGGTCGATGCTGCGACTGCAAAGCTCGTAGCTGTAAGCCTCGGTGTGCGGCGCCATCAGGCTGTCGGCGATGCCTTGCATCGGGCCCATCTTGATCGGGTGACCGGCCCTGAAGCTCTGCGCCATGCCGTCAGCGCCTTCGGGCTCGACACCGTAGACCTTGCAGTCGGGCTGCACCAACTTGAAAGCCGTGGCCACGCCAGCTGCCAGACCACCGCCGCCGATCGGCAGGATGACCGCGTCGAGCGCAGGCGCCTGGGTCGCCCATTCGTAGCCGAGCGTCGCGGTACCGAGCACCGTGCGGTAGCCGTTGAACGGGTGCACGAAGAAGCGCCCCTCTTCCTGCTCAATCTGGCGCACGCGCTCGAACGCCGCCGCGCCGTTGTCGGCCATCACGACTTCAGCGCCGTACTGGTGGCACAGCGCCACCCGGAACGGGCTGGCGGTCTTGATCATCACGACCTTGGCGCCGATGCCGAGCTTCATGGCGGCGTAGGCCACCGCCACCGCATGGTTGCCGGCGCTCACGCAGGTCACGCCGGCCTGCCGCTGCTTGTCGTCGAGCGCCAGCATGTTGGAGAACGCGCCACGTGCCTTGAAGGTGCCGCTGGCTTGCAGCAGTTCGAACTTGAAGTTGAGGCGCGTACCGGCGAGGTCGGCCAGAGCGTCCTTGTCGAGCACCGGCGTCTTGAAGACGTAGGGCTCGAGCGCGGCGCTCAACTCGCGGATGGCTTCGAGCGTGGGTACGGGTTGGCCGTCGATCGTCATTTAAAACCCAGCCGGCTGCGCGTGAAGAGCAAGGCAATGATGCTGACGATGGCGGCAAAGATCAGGTAGTAGCTCGGCGACAGCTTGTCGTGCGTCACGCTGATGAGCCAGGTCAGAATGAAGGGCGCGAATCCACCGAAGATCGTCACCGCCGTGTTGTAGCTCAAAGAGAGTCCTGTGGTGCGGGTCTGGGTCGGAAACAGTTCCGACAGCAGCGCCGGTACCGGCGCGAAGTACGCCGTCATCAGGCAACCGAACACGATCTCGACGAGCAGCAGCGTGCCGAAGCTCGGGCTCGCGACCAGCAGCGCGAACATCGGATAGATCAGCACCAGCAGCAGCACCGCGGCGGTCAGCATGATGCGCACACGCCCGACGGTGTCCGACAGATGCCCGATGACGGGCGCGAAGATCATCTGGATGATGCCGACCATCATCGTGGCCGTGAACACGACCGACGCCGGCAGGCCGAGCTGCTTCACGCCGTAGGTCGGCATGAAGAGCACGAGGTAGGTCGCGACCGTGCCGAGGATCACGATGCCGATCGCGAGCAGCAGGCGTTCCTTCTGGTGCGCGAAGGTGTCGCGGATGGGGGTCGTCGTCGCTTCGATCTTCGCGAACTCCGGGCTCTCGTCGACATTGCGGCGGATGTAGTACGCCACCGGGCCGATGAGGAGGCCGAAGATGAACGGAATGCGCCAGCCCCACGCCGCCATCTGGTCACCCGTGAGCGTGCTCGTGAGCACCGCGCCGAAGCCGGCCGCCAGCAAGGTCGTGAGGCCCTGGCTCGCGACTTGCCAGCTCGAGAAAAAGCCGCGGCGCTTCGGCGCAAGCTCGGCGAGAAAGGCTGTTGCGCTGCCGAATTCGCCGCCGGCCGAGAAGCCCTGGATCATTCGCGCCACCACCAGCACCGCCGGCGCAAACAAGCCGATGCTGCTGTAGGTCGGCACGATAGAAATCATCAGGGTGCCGGTGAACATCAGGACGATCGACAAGGTGAGCGCCGCCTTGCGCCCGGCGCGGTCGGCGTAGGCGCCGATGACGATGGCACCGAGCGGTCGCAAGAAGAACGAGACGCCGAAGGTGCCGAGCGTGAGCAGCAGCGACACCGTGTCGTCGCCCGTCGGAAAAAAGAGCTTGGAGATGGTCGCGGCAAAGAAGCCGTAGACCACCAGGTCGAACCATTCGAGCGCATTGCCGATCGATGCTGCAATGACGGCGCGCCACGGTGGCGTTTCTGTTATCGCGGCGGGGTGGCGCAGCACGCCGGCGGTTACTTGGCTCATGTGTTTGTTCTTTCCAAAAATCAGCCCGGCAGCGACATGCTGCGAATCAGCTTGCGCATGAAGGACTCGCACTGTTCGATCTGCGCCAAGGTAACGAACTCGTTGGCCTTATGTGCGTCTTCGATGCTGCCCGGCCCGCACACCACAGAAGGGATGCCCAATTGCTGGAACAGTCCCGCTTCCGTGCCGTAGGCCACCTTGCGCACATCGCGGTCGCCGGTGAGCGCGCGAACCAGTTGCGTGATGGCCGCCTGCTCCGATGCATCGAGCGTAGGCGCGGTGGCCAGCAGTTCGAAGTCGATGGCCGCGCCCGCGTGCTCGTTTTTCATTCGCGGCAACAGCGTGTTGGTCGCGTAGTCCTTGATGCGCTCGATGATCGGCGCGCTGTCGACGCCCGGCAGGTTGCGGTATTCGAATCCAAACTCGCACTGCGAGGGAATCGTGTTGATCGCAATGCCGCCGCTGATGGTGCCGGTCTGTAGCGTGGTGAAGGGCACGTCGAACGCGTTGTCGAAAGGCCCATCGCGTCGATACTGATCGGCCTGGTCGCGGATGAAGCAGATCAGCCGTGCGGCGTACTCGATTGCGTTGAGGCCATGCGGCGTCAACGACGAATGCGCCGCATGCCCGTGCACACGGCAGCGGTACGCGTTGATGCCCTTGTGCGCCACGATGACGCGCATGTCGGGCGGCTCACCGACGATGCAGCCATTGGCATGGATGCCACGCGCCTTGAGGTCGGCCAGCATGTAGGGCGCGCCGACGCAGCCAAGCTCTTCATCGCACGAGAAGGCGAAGTGGATCGGCTCCTTGAGCCGCGCGGCTTTCATCTCCGGCAGCAGCGTGAGCGCCACGCCGATGAAGCCCTTCATGTCGCAGGTGCCGCGGCCGAAGAGCTTGCCTTCGCGCACCGTCGGCTCAAAGGGGCCGCTGTCCCATTTCTGCCCTTTGACCGGCACCGTGTCGGTGTGCCCCGAAAGCACGATGCCGCCTTGCGTCGAACCGTCGGCCGCGGGCAAGGTCGCGAAGACATTCGCCTTCCTGCCGGTGGCTTCGTAAGTGAGCGTCGACCTGGCACCATGCCGCTCGAGGTCGTCCCGGACCGTCTCGATGAGGCCCAGATTAGACTCAAAGCTGGTCGTATCGATGCGGATCAACTTCTCGATCCAGGAAAGAGAAATCGGCATTGGCGTCGGGTCCTTCAAGGTGGTCACAGAATTATCATATGCGAAAATTTTCAGATAAGAAAAGGAAAATGCAAGCATCCGATTCTGTTGTTCTCGACAAGTCGGAGCTCGGTGGCCGGCTGCGCAGCGCCCGGCTGGCACAGCGCTTGACGCTTTCCGACCTGGCTGCGAAATCGCAGGTTTCAGTGGCCTCGATCTCGAAAGCGGAGCGCGGCTTGCTGGCGCTCAGCTACGAAAAATTCGCCGCATTGGCAGCGGCGCTGCAGCTCGACTTGTCGACGCTGTTCGGCACGCAACCGTCAGGTTTCTTGTCAGGCAGTGTCGTCGTCACGCGCAGCAAGGACGTGGTCGAGTACCACTCCGAGCGCTACCTCTACGGCATGCTCGCAACGCAGGTCACGTCGAAAAAGATGACGCCGATGATGGGCCGCATCGAGGCCAACTCGGTGTTGCGGCCGGGCCAGTTCAGCAAGCATCCGGGAGAGGAGTTCATCTTCGTGCTCGACGGTGCACTCGAGATGCACTTTGCCGACGGCCGCGTCGAAAGGCTCGAGAAGAACGACAGCATCTACTTCGACAGCGGCCTCGGCCACCTCTACGTCAACGGCGGCAAGGAAGGTGCGCAGATCCTGGTGGTGTGCTGCAACGAGCCGGGACATCCGTCGATCGACGGCAGCCGCTGATCAGGCCGCGATCGCCGGTTCCGGTGCGAGCTGCGTCCCGGCAATCGTCTGCGCGCCCGATGGCATGTGCTGTGCCCACTCGATGATTTCGAGCCGTCCATCGGCGTGCTCCGCCAGCGCGGTCAGGCTCTCCACCCAGTCGCCGTCGTTGCAGTAGAGGATGCCGTCGATGTCGCGCATCTCGGCATGGTGGATGTGCCCGCACACGACGCCCTGCACACCGCGCTTGCGCGCCTCGCGTGCGACGGCAACCTCGAAGTCACCGACGTAGCTGACCGCCCGCTTCACCTTCTGCTTCAGATACTTCGAGAGCGACCAGTACGGCAGCCCCATGCGCGCGCGCAGTGAGTTCAGGTGCCGGTTGAGCTTCAGAGTGAACTCGTAGAGCGAGTCGCCGACATGCGCAAGCCACTTCGCGCACTGGATCACGCCGTCGAACAGGTCGCCGTGCATCACCCAGAGCTTGCGGCCATCGGCCATTTCATGAATCCATTCGTCGGCGACGTCGATGCCGCCGAAGTTGTGGTTCAGATACTTGCGCGCGAACTCGTCGTGGTTGCCCGGAATGAAGATCACGCGGGTGCCCTTGCGTGCCTTGCGCAACAGCTTCTGGATCACGTCGTTGTGCGCTTGGGGCCAGTACCAGTGCCGCTTGAGTTGCCAGCCGTCGATGATGTCGCCGACGAGGAACAGCGTCTCGCACTCGGTGTGCTTCAGGAAGTCGAGCAATGCGCGTGCCTGGCAGCCGGGCGTGCCCAGATGCAGGTCGGAGATCCACAGCGTGCGAAAGCGTTGCGACGGCCGCGTTGCGTCATCGTCGTCCGGCGCCGAAGTGCCGGTTGCGTTGTCGCGCCATGCGCGGAGAAAAGCATCGTCGCGTTGCATGGATGCGTAGCGTCGCGGTGCTGCGTGACGTCCGCATGGCAACGGCAAGACGGTTCGGTGACAACGGCTCAGCAGCCGCAGGCGCGTCAGATCAGCAGATCACTGTCGCTCGATCGATGTGACGGCGGAACGACCCCGAGATGCCGATAAGCCGCCAGCGTGGCGATGCGGCCGCGCGGCGTGCGCTGCAGGTAGCCTTGCTGGATCAGGTAGGGCTCGATCACGTCTTCAATCGTGTCACGCTCTTCGCCGATGCTGGCCGCCACGTTGTCGAGCCCGACCGGACCGCCGTCGAAACGATGGATCACGGCCTCGAGCAGCTTGCGGTCCATCAGGTCCAGGCCCTGGGGATCGACGTCGAGCATCGCCAGCGCCTTGTGCGCGATGTGTTCGGTGATGCGCCCGTCGCCCTTCACTTGCGCATAGTCGCGCACCCGCCGCAACAGTCGGTTGGCGATGCGTGGCGTGCCGCGCGAACGGCGCGCGATCTCGAAGCCCCCGGCCTCGTCCATCTCGACCTTGAGCAACCCTGCACTGCGCCGCACGATGCGCGCCAGTTCTTCGGGCGTGTAGAACTCCAGCCGCGCCACGATGCCGAAGCGGTCGCGCAGCGGATTGGTCAGCATGCCAGCGCGCGTGGTTGCGCCGACCAGCGTGAAGGGCTGCAGATCGAGCTTGATGCTGCGCGCCGCCGGGCCTTCGCCGATCATGATGTCGATCTGGTAGTCCTCCAGCGCGGGGTAGAGGATCTCTTCGACGACCGGCGACAGCCGATGGATCTCGTCGATGAAGAGCACATCGTTGCGCTCCAGATTGGTCAGCAGTGCCGCCAGGTCTTTCGGCTTCTCGAGCACTGGCCCCGAGGTCTGCCGCAAGTTGACGCCGAGCTCCGCCGCGATGATGTGGCTCAGCGTGGTCTTGCCCAGGCCGGGCGGGCCGAACAGCAGCACGTGGTCGAGCGCCTCGTTGCGCATGCGCGCCGCCCCGATGAAAATTTCAAGCTGCTCGCGCACCTTCGCCTGGCCGACGTATTCGTCGAGCAGCTTGGGGCGCAAGGCGCGCTCGATCGCTTCTTCGTTCGGCGAGGCGGGCGCCGCGGACACCACGCGTTGCGGGGCCGGGGCGAAGTCGTCGGTCTGGATGGTCATGGGCGGTTGGCTGTAAGGGCAGTTTAGTCGGCCCAAGTGCGCTCTGCGCGCCCGATACTTCCGGCGACGCAAGGCGCTTCTCGCGCCTGTCGATTACCGGGCCAATGCCTTCAGCGCCAGCTTGATGCCGTCACCCACCGCCACATCCTTGGGCAGTGCCTTCAATGCCGCGGCTGCTTCTTTGTCGCTGTATCCAAGTGCCACCAGCGCCTGGAGGATGTCGCCCTGGGCGTCGTTGGCAGCATGCGCTGGCAGCGCGATGTCGGCGCCGAGTTTTCCTTTGAGTTCCAACAGCAGGCGCTCCGCTGTCTTTTTGCCAACGCCCGGAATCTTCACCAGCCGACCTGTGTCCTGCAGCGTGACGACCTGCGCCAGCTCGCTCACGCTGAGCCCCGACAGCACACCCAGCGCCATGCGCGGGCCAACGCCTGAGATTTTGATCAACTGCCTAAACGCCATGCGCTCCTCGGCTGTGCCGAAGCCGTACAGGATCTGCGCGTCTTCACGGACCACGAAGTGCGTGAGCAGCGACACCCGCTCCCCCGTCGGCGGCAGGTTGTAGAAGGTGCTCATCGGCACGTCGACCTCGTAGCCGACGCCGTTGCAGTCCACCACCACCTGCGGCGGGTTGCGTTCGGCAAGAGTTCCTGTGAGCTTACCGATCATTTGATAGCCAGATTTGGGCCCGGGTGTGCGATTTGACTAGGGTCCAGTCCAAGCGTAATAGCCGACGCCCTCGAATGAATATTGCGGATACCGCTGCAATATGGTGTCGCGCTCTGTTGCATTGATTGTGTAGAAGTGAGTGCCGTTTTGCGTGTTGAAGAATCGGTACATCGCACTGGTCTGTTTGCCAGAAGCGATGTTGGCATACCAACTTGGCCCTTCAAAAGAAAGCCACGGAATGGTGGCCTTGATGTTGTCTCGCTCGGAAGAGTTGATCGTATAGAAGTGCTCACCAGTGTGTGCGTCGTAGAAACGGAAGACCGTGTCGCTGGCGGTACCGGCTGCCCCATAGGCATAAAACGCGATTCCGTCATAGCTGTAGTCCAGGGAGTGCTGGATAGCATTGTCACGCTCCGCGGGATCAGCCGTATAGAAATGGCTCTGCGCTCGGCGGTTGTAGAGGCGATAGATCGGGACACGCACGGTGCCCGACGTTGCGCCGAGCCATTGCGACAACCCCGCTTGATACGCTTTGTCGAATCGACCGTAGTAATCATTCCCCAAGGGGTTCTGGCAGGATCCGTAACCACCAAAAAGCTGTCCGACCAGATAGTCCTTTGTGTTGAGCTTAACAAAGAGTCCAGAGCCGCTACTTCCTCCCTCGGTCGCGCCCTGCGTCCACCGGACCCGCAGGAATTGGGCACTCGAAGCCGACGATGAGGCGCATGTTCCGCCAGTGCATTTGCCCGTGCCCAGGTAATCGCCAAGGGTGTATTTCTGCAAATCGCCTTTGGGGTGACTGACCCCATACACGTCGTCGTAGTAGCCGAGCGGGAAGGCGCTCGATCCTGCATAAACAGTGCCGGCCGGTGGCGTCGTATTGAGTCGCATGAAAGAGGTGTCTGTATCAGCGCTGCTGTACAGCAACGTGGCGCCCGAGACCATGGCTGCGAGCTTGGGGTCCACCTGCGTGCTATTGCACGAAGCAGATTTGTAGAACCACAGTGTGTACAACGTGGATGCCACCGTTTGGTTCGAAATGCAGTGATTGGCGCTGAGAAAATACGGTGTCCCCGAAGACGACCGGTCATTCAGCAGGGTGCCAGTGCAAACATAGTCGTCCCCGCTGTCGACGAAGTCCATCAGCGCGACCGACTTGCTCAATTCGTTGTAAGTCGACGAGCAAGACACGTCCATCGTGCAAGAACTCGCCTCTCCAACTTTTGCGATGGAGTCGAGTTTCCGGATGTCCGCGAGCACATGCGACAGCGATGGCACCGAAATTTGGACCGCGTCTGTCGGCGCTCCCGGTGGCACTTCAACCTCGATTGTGATGGCCTCGCCGCCCATATTGGGCGACCAATAGGTGTGCGCGGCATCGCTCGAATCCCCAGCATCTACGTTTTGTTGAATCGTCGTCAGAATTTCCTGGCCAGGAATTTCGTAGATTTTGCCGGCACTGTCGGCATAAAAGCGAACAGTGGCTCCGAGAGGAAAGCCCTTGATCAGCAGTCCCAACCGCACTCCTTTTGCATCTGGAGAGACGAAGCGCATTGCCGAGACCTTGTCGCCATTCGGTAGCGTGGTCCAACCCATCAACGCCGAGACCTGCAGTTGACTCGCCGTGTCAGAAATAGGCCGAGCCACGCCAATTTTTGTCGGCAGGCCTACAAGCGCAAGCGCTGACTTCTGGATTGTCGGAGCTTGAACAGTGAGCGCACCTAGGCTGATTTGTGCCGGAGTGGGCGCCATACCGGCCGCCCTCGTCTTGAACCGTTCAACTTCATGGCTCCCGCCAACGCTTATCTTGGCCTCGATGAGAATCGGGTCCTTGGAAGGTTCCGCGGGCTGCACGACGGCCTGTGCCGGGACGGCCGCTTTGCTTGAAGTCTGGTCTGCGGCTACGGGCAACACAACGGTACTGCCACCACTTGAGCCGCCAGAACCGCCGCATCCGGCGACAGAAATCAATAGCGCACATGCAAGCGCGCCCAATAGACGAATAGCTTTAATTTTTCTCTCCCTTTGACCACCTTGACCGCTCTGCATTCTGGCGCCAACCGATAGATTGCGCCCTGGTTTGGTCTGCCACAAAAGTCGTGCGCCACCGACTACGTCACAGTCGATTCATTTGATTTGGCCGCGTGTACCGCGTCAGCCACGCCTATGATTCACAGCCCAATCTTCCAGCCTGGTCACGCCTTGCTCCTTCGACACACCTTCGCCCCTCACAACAACACCCGCCTCGGCCACCTGTGCGGCCCGCTCGATGCCCATTTGCGCCGCATCGAAGAGGCGCTCGACGTGAAAATCGCGCACCGGCACGAGCAGTTCAAGATAGACGGCCCCAAGGTCAACGCGCAACGTGCAATGGATGTGCTGCAGGCCTTGTACGAGATCGCGCAACGATCGATCGATGCGGCGGTGGTGCAGCTCACGCTGGCAGGCGACAGTTCGATGGACGAAGCCGACGACGAAGGGATGACGCTGGTCACGCGCCGCGCCGACTTGCGTGCTCGCACGCCGACGCAAAGCCTTTACCTCGAAAACATCGCCAACCACGACATCACTTTCGGCATCGGGCCGGCCGGCACCGGCAAGACCTATCTGGCGGTGGCCTGCGCGGTCGATGCGCTGGAGCGCAGCAGCGTGCAGCGCATCGTGCTGACCCGCCCCGCCGTCGAGGCCGGCGAGCGGCTAGGCTTCCTGCCGGGCAATCTGAGCGAAAAAGTCGACCCGTACCTGCGTCCGCTGTACGACGCGCTTCACGACCTGATGGGCTTCGACAAAGTGCAGAAAGCCTTCGAGCGCAACGCGCTGGAGATCGCACCGCTCGCCTTCATGCGCGGCCGGACGCTCAACAACGCCTTCATCATCCTCGACGAGGCGCAGAACACGACGCCCGAGCAAATGAAGATGTTCCTCACGCGGATCGGCTTCGGCGCCAAGGCTGTGGTGACCGGCGACGTGAGCCAGATCGATTTGCCCAAGACGCAGCTGAGCGGACTCGTCGACGCCGAGCGCGTCATGAAACGGGTCAAGGGCATCGCGGTAACGCACTTCACCAGTGCCGACGTCGTGCGGCACCCCCTCGTGGCGCGCATCGTCGATGCCTACGACAGCCAGCGCAAACGCGCGACGCCCACGCGCTGACATGGCGCTCGCTGCCCTCTCACTCTCGTTGCAGTTCGTGCCGTTCAAAGGCGTCGAACGCCATCGCGCGGCGTTACCCCGGCACAGCGTGACGCGCTGGATTCGCCACGCGCTCGATGTCGACGGCGAGCTCACGGTGCGCATCGTCGATGTCGAAGAAGGTCAACGACTGAACCGCGAGTTTCGCGGCAAGGACTACGCCACCAACGTGCTCACCTTCGACTATGCGCAAGAGCCGATGGTGATGGCCGACCTGGTGCTGTGTGCGCCGGTGGTCGCGCGCGAGGCGAAAGAGCAGCGCAAAACGCTGGCTGCGCACTACGCCCATCTGCTGGTCCATGGCACGTTGCACGCACAGGGCTGGGACCATGAAACCGGCGAGGCCGATGCCGAAGAGATGGAAGCGCGCGAGATCGAAATCCTCGCCGGGCTGGGCATTCGCAACCCGTACTAGCGCCTTCTCAGCAGGCCAGCGCGGGCGTCATGCGCCGTCGAGCACCCGTCACGCACCCGGCGCCATCTGAACGGCGCGCGCTTCCATGTTGAGTGGCAGCAGCTGGATGGTCACCCGAAGACCCGGCACGTTGTCCATCAGCGCCTGCTCGAGTTCATCACGCAGAGTGGCCGCACGTTGCAACGGCCAGTCGCCCGGCACATGCATGTGCAGGTCGGCGAAGAGCCGTTGCCCCGCGCGCCGGGTCGCGATGTCGTCGAAGCGGATCGGCCCGGCCTTGACCGCACCAGCGCCACCACCGGCGCGCTCCAGAAAACCGTCGAGCGTGGCTTGCACCGCAGCCATGGATTCGGCCGGCATGGCCTCGTCCATCAGCCCTTGCGAGGAGCGCCAAACGAGTTTGCCGCCTTCGAAAATGATGTTGAGCGCCACGCCGATGCCCAGCAGCGGATCGAGCCACAACCAGCCGGTGAAATGCACGGCGACGATGCCGACGACGACTGCGACCGAAGTCCACACATCGGTGACGAGGTGCCGCCCATCAGCTTCCAGCGCGATCGAACGGTGCTCTCGTGCCGCCCTGAAGAGCGCCCACGCCAATGCGCCGTTGAAGCCTGTGCTGACGATGGACAGCGCCAGCCCCCAGCCCAGCTGCTCGATCGGTCGCGGCGCCATCAAGCGCTCGATCGAGACCCACATGATCGCCAGCGCTGCGCCGATGATGAGGATGCCTTCGAAGCCAGACGCGAAGTACTCGGCCTTGTGATGGCCGTAGGGATGGTCTTCATCGGCCGGCCGCGCGGCAATGGTCACCATCGCGAGAGCGAACATCGCGCTCGCGAGATTGACGAACGACTCCATCGCGTCGGAAATAAGCCCCATCGAATGCGTGATGTAGCCTGCCATTCCCTTCAGCACGATGGTGACGAGCGCCACCGCGATCGACAGGCGCAACAACACCTTTGGGGTCAGTAGACTTTGTATCGAAGAAGAGAAAGAGGAAGAAGGCAAAAGAGGCACCGAGCTTCAGCAATGCCGACGGGAGGTCAGCGGGGCGCAGGAATTATGGACGGCTCATGCGCGGAGCACGTCGCGTACCATCGGGCGCTCACCTTGATTCAGAAGAGGCCCGGATGAGATTCAGACCCTGGACGCGGCTGAGCGCCCTGCTGCTTGTGGCGGCCATCGCGTCGATCGCTTCGATCGCGCCGGCGGCAGCACAAGCCACCCCACCGCCAGAACGGGCTGGTTTCGTCAAAAGCGTGCGCGGCGACGTGCAACTGCTCAGCGCCACCGGCGTGATGCGTACCGCACATGCCGGCGACGAGGTTGCTCCCATCGAACGTATCGTGACTGGCACGGACTCGGCCGCGAGCCTGGTGCTGCGCGATGGCACCGTGCTCGTGCTCGGCCCTTCGTCGCGACTCGACATGAAGGAGTTCAGCTTCGATCCGACCGCCCAGGACGGCGGCCTGTTGATCTCGCTGCTGCGTGGCTCGCTGCGCATGATTTCCGGCCTGATCGGAAAGGCCCATCCGGACGCGGTTCGTATCGAGACACAGACCGCGACGATCGGCATTCGCGGCACCGATTTCATCGTTCAGGCGGATCCGCAACCATGAACATGCCACGCTGCGTCATCTGGTTTTCGCTCTGCTTTTCGCTCCTGTCAGCCGCGCTGCTCGCGGGCTGCTCGACGCCTGCCACGCGCGTCGTGTTGCTGCCGCAACCGGACGGGCGGCCCTCCGCAGTGGTGGTCAGAAGTAACGGCGGCGAAATCACGCTGGACAAGCCTTACCAGCGCGCCACCGTGAAAGCAGGCCGCACCGGCGCGCCTTCGCTCGACCACACCGATGCAGCACGGGTCCGCACCGACAACACCATGCTGTTCGACCTCGTTCCGCCCGCACCCCAGCGCTACGCGGTGTACTTCGACGCAGGCAACACGTCGCTGATGCCCGAATCTCAACGCGAGATGACCACCGCGTTGATGGTGGCAATGGCACGCGCCGGCAGCGATATCGTGATCACCGGCTACACCGACACGGTTGGGGCAGTCGTGTCTAACGACGAGTTGTCGATGCGCCGGGCGCAGCAAGTGCGTCAGATGTTCATCGACAGGCAGTTTCCGGCGGCACGGATCGAAGCGGTCGGCCGCGGCGAACGCGAACTCGCGGTACCGACCGCCGACGATTCGCCGGAGCCGCGAAATCGACGGGTGACGATCGAAGTGCGCTGAACGGCGGGCGGGGCTCGAACCCGGCGCAGCCTTTGCTCAGCGCAAGGTCAAGCGAACGAACTTGCGCTTCCCGACCTGCACCACATAACTGCCCGCTGGCAGTTTCAGCGCCTTGTCGTTGACGACGACCGAGTCGAGACGAACACCACCGCCTTCGATCAGGCGGTTGCCCTCTGAGGTCGACGGCGCCAGCCCGGCCTGCTTCAGCAGTTGGGCGATGCCGAGCGGCGCGCCTTCCAGCGTCAGTTCAGGAATGTCGTCGGGCACGCCGCCATTGCTGCGATTGACGAAATCCTGCTCCGCCGCGTCGGCTGCCGCGGCACTGTGAAAGCGCGCGGTGATTTCCTTGGCGAGCGCGACCTTGGCATCTTTCGGGTTGCGCCCGCCTTCGACCTCGGCCTTCAACGCCGCGATCTCGGCGAGCGATTTGAAGCTCAGCAAGGTGTACCAGCGCCACATCAGCACGTCGGAAATCGATAGCACCTTGGCAAACATGGTGTTTGGCGCTTCGCTGATGCCGATGTAATTGTTCTTGCTCTTCGACATCTTTTCGACGCCATCGAGCCCTTCGAGCAAAGGCATAGTGAGTATGCACTGCGGCTCTTGGCCATACTCCTGTTGAAGGTGACGCCCGACCAAGAGGTTAAACTTTTGGTCGGTGCCGCCGAGCTCGAGGTCCGACTTGAGCGCCACGGAGTCGTAGCCCTGCATCAACGGATACAGGAACTCGTGCACAGAGATCGACTGGCCCGCCTTGAATCGCTTGCTGAAATCGTCGCGCTCCATCATCCGGGCGACGGTGTATTTGGCCGCCAGCTGGATCATCCCGCGCGCGCCCAACGGGTCGCTCCACTCAGAGTTGTATCGAACCTCGGTTCTGGACGGATCGAGCACCAGGCTGGCCTGACGGTAGTACGTCTGCGCGTTCGCCTCGATTTGTTCGCGCGTGAGCGGCGGCCGGGTCGTGTTGCGTCCGGACGGGTCGCCGATCGTCGTCGTGAAGTCGCCAATCAAAAAAATGACGGTGTGGCCCAGATCCTGCAGCTGCCGCAGCTTGTTCAGCACCACCGTATGACCGATATGAATGTCCGGAGCCGTCGGATCGAGGCCGAGCTTGATGCGCAGCGTCTGGCCGGTGGCCTCGGCGCGCTGAAGCTTTTTGATCCACTCATCCTGGGGCAGCAATTCTTCAGCCCCACGCAGCGAGATTTCGAGAGCTCTTCCTACGCCATCGGAGAGGACTTGGGATGTAACAGAACCGGCATTCATTGGGCTTTTGTGGCTGATTTGGGTATTGCCGAAGCTATACTGAGCCCGACTTTGCAAGCGCCGGATTCTAAGCGGCGCTTTTTTCCGCGCCGTGTTGCCGCCTCCGTCTTGAGGCCTTCTGCTTCACGGATTCGCTGAAACCTGATCTGGATTTTTGAGCTTTGATTGACAGATTTCTTGCCGCCGAGGAGCTGTTTGCTTCCCGTGTGGCCTACACATTCCGGACGTACCCAAGGCAGATCACCGCAGTGATTGCAGCGGTCTTGATGTCCGCAGGCGGTGGTGCATTCGCGGTTGCTTCGCTTGGCCCCGACGCGGCCAAGATTCCGGTAAAGCAGGTGCTTGAAACGGTGACGCCGCTTGCTGTTTCAACACAGACCGAGGCGCTAGACGCTTTCAGCTTCACACTGTTCCGCAGCGAAACCACGCGCTCGAGCGACACCGCTGAAGCGCTGCTCGGGCGCCTTGGCGTAAGCGATCCGGCCGCATCGGCGTACATCCGCGGCAACGCCGAGGCGCGCTCCGCGCTGTTGAGCCGGGCCGGCCGTACTGTCACTGCCGAAGTCACGCACGAAGATCGGCTCAAGAAGCTGAGTGCACGCTGGATTCCTGACGGCGACGGCTTCAAGCGCCTCGTCGTCGAAAGCGCGGGCGTCGGCTTCATCCTGCGTTCCGAAGCCGACACACTGACCGCCGGTACACGCCTGGCGAGCGGCGTGGTCCGGACGTCGCTCTTTGCGGCAACCGACGATGCCAACATTCCCGATGCTGTCGCGAGCCAGTTGGCCGACGTCTTCGCGGGCGATGTCGACTTCCGTCAATTGCGCAAGGGCGATCGATTCGCTGTCGTCTACGAAACCTTCGAAGCCGACGGCCAGTCGATGCGCAGCGGCCGTATTTTGGCGGCGGAGTTCGAAAGCGGCGGCAACATCCACCAGGCGCTGTGGTTCCAGGAGCCGGGCCGCAAGGGTGGCTACTTCAGGCCGAACGGCGACAGCTTGCGTCACGCGTTCCTGAGTTCGCCGGTCGAGTTTTCGCGCATCTCTAGCGGTTTCGCGATGCGGATGCACCCGATTTTGAACACCTGGCGTCAACATAACGGCATTGACTTCGCGGCACCTTCGGGCACGGCGGTTCGAGCCGTCGGCGATGGCGTTGTCGAATTCGCTGGGCAGCAAAGTGGCTACGGCAACATCATCATCGTCAAGCACCGAAACGACCTGAGCACCGTGTATGCGCATCTGAGCCGCATGGACGTCAAGGTCGGGCAGAGCGTGGCCCAAAGCCAGTTCATCGGTGCTGTCGGCAGTACGGGCTGGGCGACCGGCCCGCATCTGCACTTCGAGTACCGAGTGAACGGTGAGTACACCGATCCGGCGGTCATCGCCAAACAGGACGGCGACATGACGCCGATCGCGGCAGCATCGCGTCCCGCGTTCGAGAAATTGGCGGTCGCAACGCGCACCGAATTGGCAGCCGCGTTCTCTGTGGTCCAGGCCAGCGCCGACTGACCGACCGCACCATCGAACACAACAAAATGGCCGATCTGCAGATGGCCAACCTGTTCATCGGCTTGATGTCGGGAACTTCACTCGACGGCGTCGACGGCGTCATCGCCGATTTCTCGGCCGGCGGCATTACGGTCAAGGCGCACGCCACGGCGCCTTTCTCGGTCGGACTGCGCACCGAATTGCTGGCGCTGAACACACCCGATGGCGTCAACGAGCTGCATCGTGCGGCGCTCGCGGGCAACGCGCTGGCGCGGGTGTACGCAGCGGTCACGCAGGATTTGCTCGACCAGGCCAACGTAGGTGCCGAAGCCATCGCCGCCATCGGGGCCCATGGCCAGACGGTGCGCCATCGGCCAGGCGAATTCGACGATATTGGCTACACGCTTCAGCTCAACAACCCCGCGCTGCTCGCCGAACTGACCGGCATCGACGTCGTTGCTGAATTCAGGACCCGCGATGTCGCAGCCGGCGGTCAGGGCGCACCGCTGGTGCCAGCGTTCCATCGCGCGCTGTTCGCGCTAGAAAACGACGCCGTTGCTGTTCTGAATCTCGGTGGTATTTCCAACCTCAGTTTGCTGCCTGCCACATCGGGCGAAGCGATCACCGTGCTCGGCTTCGATTGCGGCCCCGGCAATGCGCTGCTGGACCACTGGTGTCAAACCCACCTGGGCCAGCCATATGACGCTGGCGGCGCTTGGGCTGCCAGCGGGCGAGTGCTACCCGACTTGCTCGAGCGGCTGCTGCGCGATGCTTACTTTGCCAAGGCGCCTCCGAAAAGCACCGGGCGCGACCGATTCAATCCCACCTGGCTCGCCGCGCAGTTGCAGCACGCCAGCAGCGCTGATGCCGCGGATGTGCAGGCAACGCTTGCCGAGCTGACTGCCAGTTGCTGTGCCGCGGGCGTAATCCGCTACGGCACCGACAGCAAGACCTTGATCGTGTGCGGCGGCGGAGCGCTGAACGACCACCTGCTCGCCCGGTTGCGCGCACTGCTCCCCGGTGTCGAGCTGAAGTCGTCGGCTGAACGGGGACTGCCACCACAACAGGTCGAAGCGGCAGCATTTGCGTGGCTGGCCCGTTGTACGGTGCGCCGAGAGACGGGCAACCTTGCCAGCGTGACCGGCGCCAAGGGCGCGCGGGTGCTGGGCGCCATCTACCCTGCTTGACTGGAGGCCTGCCTGGCCTGGACTTGCTGGTGGACCCAAGGGGCGGCGTGGCGGGTAGCTTGTGCTGGTTGCTGGTTGCTGGTTGCTGGTTGCTGGTTGCTGGCCGCTGGTCGCTGGCCGCTGGTCGCAGCAGTCGGCGCTTCAGCCTTGGCCGGACACCTCGGGCTGTGCCGGTCGAATGGCCCTGGCTTCCGCGGGCAGATGCCAAAAGATCAGCGTCGATGCCAGCGTGATCAATCCCATGCTAGCGAACGTCGCCTGAAAAGCATGCAGCGTTTCGATCGACGTGATCGGCGCAGTGCCACCGAAGATGCCGGTGTAGCCCGCCAGCACCGCGCTTGCAGCGGCCACGCCGAGGCTCATGGCCAGCATCTGCACCATCGACAGCAGGCTGTTACCGGTGCTCGCCATGCTACCGTCGAGATCTTTCAAGGTGATCGTGTTCATGGCGGTGAACTGCAATGAATTGACCGCACCAAAAGCCAAGAGCTGCAAGATGTTCAGCACGATCGGCTGGCCCGGCGCGGCAAGCCCGAAGGACGCCATCGTCACGCCGACCAGCGCCGTGTTGACGACCAGCACCTTTCGGTAGCCATAGCGCGTGATGAGCAGCGTGGTGAAGCGCTTCATCGCCATGCCTGCCAGCGCGATCGGCAACATCATCAACCCCGCCTGCAGTGGCGAATAGCCCATCGACACCTGCAGCAGCAACGGCACCAGAAAGGGCATGCAGCCGCTGCCTAGGCGCGAAAACAGATTGCCGATCAAGCCAATGCTAAGTGTCTGGACCTTGAATAGCGACGGCGCAAAGAGCGGATCGGCGCGCCGGCTAGCGTGCAGCCAGTAAGCGACGATGCTGGCGAAACCGAAGATCAACAACATCAGCACGCCGACTTGCCGCATGCCGGCACCCGAGACGCCGTCGAGCGCCAGCGAAATCGCGACCATGCCAAAGGCGAGCATCGCGTAGCCTGCCCCGTCGAAGCGATGCCGTACGGCGCCGCGCAGATCGGGCATGAGCCTGAGCGTTGCAATGCAGCCGACCAGACCCACGGGTACGTTGATCAAGAAGATCCAGTGCCACGACGCGTACTGCACCAGCCAGCCGCCCAGCGTTGGGCCGAGCAACGGTCCGATGAGCCCCGGAATCGCGACGAAGCTCATCGCCTGCAAAAACTCGGCGCGCGGCACCGTACGCAGCAGCGACAACCGTCCTACCGGCAGCAGCAAGGCGCCTCCGAGCCCCTGCAGCACCCGTGACGCGACGAGTTGACCGATGCCATGCGATGCGGCGCAAAGCACCGACCCGAGCACGAACAACAAGATGGCGGAGAAGAAGACGCGGCGCGTACCAAAACGGTCGGCGATCCAGCCCGAGGCTGGGATCAGCATCGCCATCGTGAGCGCATAGGCCACCACGACCGACTGCATCCGCAACGGGCTTTCGCCCAGGCTCGCCGCCATGGCGGGCAATGCGGTGTTGATGATGGTCGCGTCAAGCGTCTGCATGAAAAAGCCGATGGCGACGAGCCAGAGCAGACTTTTGCGATAGCCCGGTGCTGGCGCCGAAGGGGGCACCGGAGAAATGGGCGTTGAATTAGATCCGACAGGAAGCGTCATCGCAAAAACTCAGGCAACAAAAAGCCGCCCTTAGGCGGCTGTTCAAACAAACGCGAAGAACTTCTGCAAATCTCAGGCTGAGAAGCTGGAGCCGCAGCCGCAAGTGCTGGTCGCGTTCGGGTTCTTGATGACGAACTGGGCGCCCTGCAAATCTTCCTTGTAGTCGATCTCAGCGCCCACCAGATACTGGTAGCTCATGGCGTCGATTAGCAGCGAGACGCCGTTCTTGGTCATCGTGGTGTCGTCCTCGTTGGTGATCTCGTCGAACGTAAAACCATACGAGAAACCAGAACATCCGCCACCCTGCACGAAGACACGCAGCTTGAGTTCAGGGTTGCCTTCTTCGGCGATCAAGTCAGCCACCTTCGCGGCGGCGCTGTCAGTAAACAAAATCGGTTCCGGCATATTCGGAACAGGCATTTCAGAAACGATATTTTCGGCAACGGCGCTCATGTGAGTACTCCTGTAAGTGCGGCCAAACGTGCGAGCACGTGCAGCCAATGAAGGCAATGCTACTGCAACAAACAAAAAACCGCCCGAAGGCGGCGTTTTGACTGCGAGGGCAGTAAGCCCAAACAGCAGCTCCAAAAGCGAATTAACGCTTCGAGAATTGCTTCCGGCGGCGAGCAGAGTGCAAGCCGACCTTCTTCCGCTCGACTTCGCGCGCATCGCGCGTCACGAAGCCAGCCTGGCTCAACACCGGCTTGAGCGTCGCGTCGTAGTCGATCAACGCACGGGTGATGCCGTGGCGCGCCGCGCCGGCCTGGCCCGATTCGCCGCCGCCATTCACGTTGATCATGATGTCGAAAGCTTCGACGTTGTTCGTCAGGAACAGCGGCTGCTTCGCGATCATGATGGATGTTTCGCGACCAAAGTAGGCCTGAATGTCCTTGCCATTGATCGTGATCTTGCCGGTACCCTTTTTCATGAACACACGGGCGACGCTCGATTTGCGACGGCCGGTGCCATTGTTCCATTCACCGATCATTTGGCGGCCTCACGTTGGGCGTTGGTGGACAAGCCTGCAATTTCCAGCACTTTGGGCTGTTGCGCGGTATGCGGGTGCTCTGCGCCACCGTAGACCTTGAGCTTCTTGATCATGGCGTAGCCGAGGGGCCCCTTGGGCAGCATGCCCTTGACGGCCTTTTCCAGCGCGCGGCCGGGATGCTTGGCTTGCATGTCGCGGAAGTTGGTAGCCGAAATACCGCCCGGGTAGCCCGAGTGACGGTAGTAGATCTTGTCGATCGGCTTGGCACCGGTGACACGAAGCTGGGCTGCGTTGATGATGACGATGAAGTCACCGGTATCGACGTGAGGCGTGTAAATGGCCTTGTGTTTGCCGCGCAAACGGAGAGCAACTTCGCTGGCTACTCGTCCGAGGACCTTGTCGGTCGCGTCAACCACAAACCACTCGTGCACCACGTCAGCGGGTTTGGCGCTGAAAGTTTTGGTCATGAGATTCTCTTTAAAAGAGGGTTTGGCGGGCCCTTTTCCACGGTCGGCGTTCCTCTGACGGGAATCTCTTAGGTGGGGTTCACGCTTCGCCGCGGGGCCACAAAAGCGCTGCGAAGCCTTCTATTATATAAAGATTCGGCGCTGGCGGGTACCATCGACCCATGTTCAGTTACCGCCACGCCTTCCACGCCGGCAACCACGCCGACGTGCTCAAGCACACGGTGTTGATCGCCACGCTCACTCATTTGCTCGAAAAAGACGCGGCGCTGACCGTGGTGGACACGCATGCCGGCGCCGGCTTGTACCGTCTGGATGGCGACTACGCCGACACCAGCGGGGAGGCGGCGGAAGGTCTGTTGCGACTGATGGCAGCCAAGCCGAAAGACGGCGCGCCCCTCGCGGACGCCATCGCCCGCTACCTCGGCGTCATCGCCGACTTCAACCCGAAAGGCGGCGCCAAGATCTATCCTGGCTCGCCTTTCATCATCCAGCATCTGTTGCGGGACCATGACCGGTTGAAACTATACGAGTTGCATCCCACCGATGCCAAAACCCTCGACGCCAACATCGCGCAACTCGACGCAGGTCGGCAGATTGCCGTCCTGCGCGAAGACGGTTTCTTGAGCGCCAGCAAATTCTTGCCCCCACCATCGCGTCGCGCATTGGTGCTGATGGACCCAAGCTACGAGATCAAAAGCGACTACGGCCGCGTGCTCGAGTTCGCGGCCGAAGCGCTCAAGCGATTCGCCACCGGCACCTACGCCGTCTGGTATCCGATCATTCCGAGGCCTGAAGCGCACGATTTGCCGCGCCGCCTCAAGACGATGGCGACCAAGGCCGGTAAGTCGTGGTTGCACGCGACGCTCACCGTAAAGTCCAGCAAGCTGACATCTACGCCCACTGGCGAGACTAAGCGACCCGGCCTGCCAGCCAGCGGCATGTTTTTGATCAATCCGCCGTTTACCTTGAAACCGCAATTGGCCGCGGCGTTGCCTCAGTTGGTAGAGCTTCTGGCGCAAGACCGCCATGCGGCGTTTTCGCTCGACAGCGGCGGCTGAGTTTCGGCGCCTCTGCGACCGTTCATTCAACGCCGATATCTAGCGGCGTTTGCGATTCGATGGCTTGACCGGTACCTTCCGCGTGCTCGAAGGCGACGCCGCAGAATCACCCGCCATCGGCGCATCGGCGAAGTCGACGGCCGCGCCGCTGCAACGCATGTCTTTCTTATCGATCACCGACAACGCAACCTGCTTGATCCCCATTGACGTCAGCCCGATCTGATCTGCCGCAGCGCGGCTCAGATCGATGATGCGACCCAGCGCATAGGGCCCCCGATCGTTGATCCGCACCAACACCTCCTTGCCATTCACCAGGCTTCGCACGCAGACACGCGTGTTGAATGGCAGTGTCTTGTGAGCGGCCGTGAATGCGGTCATGTCGAAGCGCTCTCCGTTGGCAGTCTTGCGCTGGTGAAACTGGATGCCGTACCAGGAAGCGCCACCGCGCTCGAAGATTTCGCGAGGGCTTCCGTCACCGGGGACGCCATCGTCCGGCGAGAGTTCGCCAGTTCCTGAGATGGAGAGCTCGTAGCGCACCGATGGCACTTGCGAACGTGGAGCGGCACCGGCCGGCACCGCAAGCTCGCGTGGCAACGGCCGTAACCGAAAGCGCCCCGATGAATCCGCTGACGCGTCAGGTTTGGGCGCATTGGCATCGGGCGGCGGTGTGCCGCAGGCCGCAAGCAGACACAGCAAACCGGCCAGCGCGCCTCGCAGCGCGCGACGCGATCCGGTCCACCCCGCATGGCGGGCGGCCGGGCACGCGACATTCACTCGATGCGCTCCAGAACTCCCAAGGTCGCAGCAGCCTGATTCATCGTGTAGAAATGAAGGGCAGGTGCGCCGCCGTCTCGCAGTCGCACGCACAGGTCGGTGACGACATCGAGTCCGAACGCCTTGATCGACGCCGTATCGTCGCCAAAACCCTGCAGCCGAAGACGAATCCAGCGAGGAATCTCAGCGCCACAGGCGTCCGAGAAACGCATGAGTTGGGTCGAGTTAGTGATCGGCATGACGCCCGGCACGACAGGCACGTCGAGCTTCAACTTGCGGGCTTCATCCACGAAGCGGAAGTAGGCCTCGGCACTGAAAAAATACTGCGTGATGGCCGAATCGGCGCCCGCTTCGACCTTGGCCGCATAAGCCCGCAAGTCGGCCTCGGGCGAGCGCGATTGCGGGTGCACTTCAGGGTAGCAAGCGACCTCGATATGAAAGTCGCGACCTGTCTCTTCGCGAATGAACGAGACCAGATCGCTTGCGTACAAAAACTCGCCGCCAACGCCGTAGCCGCTGGGCAAATCGCCGCGCAATGCGACCAGCCGCTTGACGCCCATCGCCTTGAGTTCGGCCAACTGCATGCGCACGGTTGCCTTGGTCGAACCGATGCACGAAAAGTGGCTCGCCGCATCCACGCCCTCGCCCAGAATTTCACGCACCGTGTTGAAGGTGCCGTCGTGCGTCGAGCCTCCGGCGCCATACGTCACCGAGCAGAATTCGGGCTTTCGCGTGTAGAGCTGCTGCCGGACTGCACGCAGCTTGGTCGCGCCCTCGACCGTCTTCGGCGGAAAAAATTCAAAGCTGAGCGGAAGGCGCATCGCCGGCTCCTGGAGCGCCGTCCGCGCGAACGGCGTGAATGAAAAACTCATGGTTGCCATCGCCGCCGACGATCGGACTGTCGAACCACTGCACAACACGCAGTCCCAGCGCAGCGCAGGCTTCGCGCAAGCGTGCCTCCACGATCGGGTACATCGCCGCATCGCGCACGATGCCGCCCTTGCCGACCTGGCCCGGCTGCAGTTCGAACTGCGGCTTGACCAGCATCAGCATGCGGCCATCGGCTGCTAGAAAAGGCACCACCGCCGGCAACACCAGCGTCAGCGAAATGAACGAGAGGTCACCCACGATCAGGTCGAAGCGCGGCTCGAATTCGATTTCCATCGTCTCGGGGTCGTCCTCGGCGTCGACACTCGAAGCGATCAGGTCGACCGCGGTCAGCGCTCGCGCATTGACCTTTTCGACCGCGATCACACGCTCGTCTTCGCGCAGCTTCGCGTGCAACTGGCCGTGACCGACGTCGACGCCGACCACCTTCGCCGCACCGTGCTGCAGCAGGCAATCGGTGAAGCCTCCGGTCGACTGGCCGATGTCGAGGCACTGCAGCCCCGTCGCATCGATGCCTGCGGTCTTCAAAGCCCCTTCGAGCTTGAGTCCTCCGCGCGAAACGTAGCGCGCTTCGGCGCCGTCGACCAGGTCGAGCTCGGCCGATTCAGGCAGGTCGTCGCGGTTCTTGGCCACGTCACGCCATGCGTCGCTGCTGCCCGCATCGCGCCAGCGCAAACCGCCCGCAATCAAGCGAACGGCCTGCGATCGAGACGCGGCCATGCCGCGCTCCACCAACAATTGATCAGCGCGCATGCGCTATCAATAGCGGTAGGTGTCAGGCTTGTAAGGGCCGTTTTTATCGACACCGATGTAGGCCGCTTGCGCTGGCGTCAGTTCGGTCAGCATGGCGCCGACCTTCTTCAGGTGCAGGCGCGCGACCTTCTCATCGAGGTGCTTGGGCAGCACGTAGACCTTGCCGGCTTCATACGCGTCGGGCTTGGTGAAAAGCTCGATCTGCGCGATGACCTGGTTGGCGAACGACGACGACATCACGAAGCTCGGGTGGCCCGTGCCGCAGCCCAGGTTCACCAGGCGACCCTTGGCCAGCAAAATGATCTTCTTGCCGTCCGGGAAGGTGATGTGGTCGACTTGCGGCTTGATCTCTTCCCACTCGTACTTCTCGATCGACACGACATCGATTTCGTTGTCGAAGTGACCGATGTTGCAAACGATGGCCTGGTCTTTCATGGCGACCATGTGGTCGTGCGTGATGACGGACAGGTTGCCGGTCGCCGACACGAAGATATCCGCCTTGTCGGCAGCGTATTCCATGGTCACAACCTTGTAGCCTTCCATTGCAGCCTGGAGCGCATTGATCGGATCGACCTCGGTGACCCATACCTGCGCCGACAGGGCGCGCAGCGCTTGTGCCGAGCCCTTGCCCACGTCGCCGTAGCCCACCACGACCGCCACCTTGCCGGCGATCATCACATCGGTCGCGCGCTTGATGGCGTCGACCAGAGATTCACGGCAGCCGTACAGGTTGTCGAACTTGCTCTTGGTGACTGAATCGTTCACGTTGATGGCGCGAAACTGCAGCGTGCCGTTCGCCGACATCTCGTTCAGGCGATGAACGCCCGTGGTCGTTTCTTCGGTCACGCCGATGATCTCGGCGGCTTTGCGGGTGTACCAGGTACTGTCGACAGCGATCTTGGCCTTGATCGCGGCGTACAGGATGCGCTCTTCTTCGCTGGTCGGGTTCGCGAGAACGCCCAGGTCTTTTTCAGCGCGCTGGCCCAGATGCATCAGCAACGTGGCGTCGCCGCCGTCGTCCAGGATCATGTTGGGGCCTTCGCCCTTAGAGCCCTTGGGTCCGAAGTCGAAGATGGCGTGGGTGTAGTCCCAGTAGTCGGTCAGCGTCTCGCCCTTGACGGCGAAAACCGGCGTGCCGGCGGCTGCGATGGCAGCGGCTGCGTGGTCTTGCGTCGAGAAGATGTTGCACGATGCCCAGCGGACGTCGGCACCGAGGGCTTGCAGCGTTTCGATCAGCACCGCGGTCTGAATCGTCATGTGGATCGAGCCGGTGATGCGCGCGCCCTTGAGCGGGTGCGACTTCGCGAACTCGGAGCGAATGGCCATCAGGCCCGGCATTTCGGTCTCCGCGATGCGGATTTCCTTGCGGCCCCAAGCGGCCAGCGTGATGTCGGCGATGGCCTGATCGGTCAATTTGAGAGGGATTGCGACGGCGGATGCGGATTCGAGAACAGCGCTCATGAGAACTCCAAAGCAAGTTTGAGAATTGCCGCCGCGCTCGGGAAGGTAGACCTGTAGATCGACTCACCGCGAGAACAGCGGTTGAGCGTGGTTGCGATGTGGTCCGAGCCTCACGCCTGATGGCGCTGCAACGCTCCTCGGAACGACGGATTTTAGCGCAGACGCCCGATTGCGTGCGTCACCGCCCGGAAGGGTCGGCGTTACCGCCGACAAGCCGAAATTCTCAGGTCGCATTAGGCTCTGGCGATGATCCAACCCCCCACCTCTTCCTTCCGCACGCTTTCACCGCTTGCCTCCCTCCTTCTGACTTCGGCGTCGTTGTTCGCTCTCGGGACGCTTCCCGTCACAGCTGCCGCTCAAAGCCCGGCGGCGGCACCTGCTGCGGCGCCGACAGTGCGCATTCGCGGCACCGTCGTCTACGCAGACCAGAAGCAGGTCATCGTCAAAGACCGTGGCGGCGAAGTCGTTTCGCTGGCACGGGTCGCCGACATGCCGATCTCCGAGGTCTACCGAATCCAGCTGAGCGACATCAAGCAAGGGAGCTTCATCGGCACGGCAGCGATGCCGCAGGCGGACGGCACGCAAAAAGCGCTCGAAGTGCTGGTGTTCCCTGAAGCAGCGCGTGGCACCGGCGAAGGCCATTTCCCATGGGACTTGCAGCCGCAGAGCACCATGACCAATGCGACGGTGGCCGACCTCGCCGCGGCGCCGAAGAACGTGCGCGGCGGCCAGCAGTTGAAGCTCAGCTACAAGGGCGGTGAAAAGACGCTCATCGTTCCGCCGAACGTGCCCGTCGTGACCTTTAAGCCCGTAACCGACGCCCTGCTGGTCCCCGGCGCGAAAGTGCTGATCAACGCGCAAGAGCGCAACGGCACCCCGACGGCACTGCGCGTGCTGGCCGGCCGCAACGGCTTCACGCCGCCGATGTAATCCAAGGGAAATCCCGGAAGTAAATTGGCGAAGAGAACCGCCGCAGCCGCGCCGCTGCGGCGTATCGTGGCAACGGATTTCCGCATCGACAGGCGCGGCGTCCGCCTTCCTCAAACCTCAGGAGACTCCCATGGCCACCGCCAAGAAAGCTGCCGCCCAGCCCACCGCTTCGCAGGGCAACACCAAAATCCCCAGCCCGGCCGACATGCTCAAGGGCATGGCCGAGCGTCTGCAGAGCGTCAACCTGACCGGCGCCGGCAGCAAGCTGCTCGACAGCGGTCGCAAGGACCTTCAGGCCGTGATGCAGGCCAACGAAAAGTCGTACAAGGGCCTGCAGACGGTGGTGCAGCGTCAGACCGAGATGATCAAGAGCGCGATTGCCGAATGGCAGTCCGCAGCCAAGGCGGCCCCAGGCAAAGACCCGAAAGAAAATCTTGCCAAGCTCGACGAACTGGGTCGCGCGTCGTTCCAGCGTGCCATCGACGACATCAAGGAGCTGGCCGACCTGGCGGCCAAGTCGCAGAAGGACGCTTTCGAAGTCGTGCGCCAGCGGGTGCAGGACAACGTCGACGAAGTGACCAAGCTGCTGCAGCGCAAGTGAGAGGGCTGCCGGCGCGCTCGACGCGACCGGCATGACTACGGCTTTGTGGCGTCGCGCTAGCCCCGTGCGGGAGAAGCCAGGAGCGCATCCGTAAAATCGGGCAATCCCCCCGCAGATTGCCCACTTTGTCTTTCGCCTCCGAAACCCGTCGCCGTCGCACTTTCGCGATCATCTCCCACCCAGACGCCGGCAAGACCACGCTCACTGAAAAGCTCTTGCTGTTCTCAGGTGCGATCCAGATTGCCGGTTCGGTCAAGGCGCGCAAGGCCACGCGGCACGCCACCTCCGACTGGATGGAGATCGAAAAGCAGCGCGGCATTTCGGTGGCCTCATCGGTCATGCAGATGCTGTACCGCGACCACGTCATCAACCTGCTCGACACGCCCGGCCACAAGGACTTTTCAGAAGACACCTACCGCGTGCTGACCGCCGTCGACTCGGCTTTGATGGTGATCGATGCGGCCAACGGCGTCGAAGCCCAGACGCGCCGCCTGATCGAAGTCTGCCGGCAGCGCGACACGCCCATCATCACGTTCGTCAACAAGATGGACCGCGAAGTGCGCGAGCCGCTTGACATCATGGACGAGATCGAACGCGAGCTCGGCATGCCCTGCGTGCCGATGACCTGGCCGGTCGGCCAGGGCAAATCCTTCGGCGGCATCATGAATCTGCGCACCCAGACCATGACGGTGTTCGACTCCGGCAAGGAGCGACTGCCGCAGGAGTTCGAAACCATTCGCCTCGACAACCGCGCCGAGCTCATCAAGCGCTTCGGCAGCGAGTTCGAATCTGCCGAGCAGAGCATGGAACTGGCAGCCGGTGCCTCGCCGACGTGGGATCGCGAAGCCTTTCTCGCGGGCAAGCAGACGCCGGTGTTCTTCGGCTCTGGCGTCAACAATTTTGGCGTGATGGAAGTGCTTGATGCGTTGGTCGATCTGGCGCCGCCGCCGCAGTCGCGCACCAGCACCACGCTGGTCAATCGCCAGCCTGTGGTGAAGGAAGTGCAGCCGGAAGACAAGGACTTCGCCGGCGTCGTGTTCAAAGTCCAGGCCAACATGGATCCATCGCACCGAGACCGCATCGCCTTCGTGCGCATGGCCTCGGGCAAGTACACGCCGGGCATGAAGCTGAAGGTGCAGCGCACGTCGAAAGAACTGCGGCCGACCAGCGTCGTCACCTTCATGAGCCAGCGCCGCGAGGCGGTCGAAGAGGCCTATGCCGGCGACATCGTTGGCTTCACCACGCATGGCGGCGTGCAGCTCGGTGACACCATCACCGATGGCGCCAACCTGATGTTCACCGGCCTGCCCTTCTTTGCGCCCGAACTCTTCATGACGGTGATCCTGAAGAACCCGCTGCGTACCAAGCAGCTTCAACAAGGCTTGGCGCAGCTCGGAGAAGAAGGTGCGATCCAGGTGTTCCGCCCCGAGATCGGCGGGCCGATGTTGCTCGGCGCTGTCGGCCAGCTGCAGTTCGAAGTGGTGCAGCACCGGCTGAAGGGCGAGTACGACGTCGACGTACGGCTCGAAGGTTGCCAGTACACCGGCGCCCGCTGGATCACTGCCGACACGCCGGCGGAACTTAAAGACTTCGTCAACGCCTACCCGGCACGCATGGCGCTCGACGCGGCCAACACGCTTGCGTACCTGTGCACGTCGCCGTACGACGTGCGGCTCGCGCAGGAACGCTTCCCCAAGGTCCACTTTCATCCGTTGCGCGAGCACGCCGGGCTGGCGCTGCAAAGCGCCGGCTGAAGCTGGCGCAGGCCGCCATGCTGCCGTTGGCGCGATGGTCGTGGAACGCCCGGCGCGGCCTGCTGGGTGTTTTGACCGACATCGACGACACGCTCACCACCGACGGCGCCATCACGCCCGACGCCTTGCAGGCGCTGCTCGACCTGAAGGCCGCCAGCCTGCAGGTCGTCGCCATCACCGGTCGCCCGGTCGGCTGGAGCGAGCCCTTCGCGGCTGCATGGCCGGTCGATGCGATCGTTGCCGAGAACGGTGCGGTGGCGCTGATTGCCGACCACGCGGGCGTGTTGAGCAAGCGCCACCAACAAGACGTCGCCACGCGCGCCGTCAACTTCACGCGCATGCAAGGCGTGCTGGCGCGCATCGAGCACGAGATCCCCGGCGCGCAGCGCGCCACCGACTCACCGGGCCGCGAGACCGACATCGCGATTGACCACAGCGAGTTCACGCGATTGAGCGAGACGCAGATCGCCGCCGTGGTCGCGCTGATGCGCAGCGAAGGCCTGCACGCGACGGTCAGCAGCATCCACATCAACGGCTGGTACGGTAACCACAACAAGCTGGTCGGCGCGCGCTGGATCGTGCGGGAGCTATGGGGCCGCGCGCTGGACCCAGAGATAAGCCGCTGGGCCTACGTCGGCGATTCGACCAACGACCAACTGATGTTTGACGCCTTTGCGAACAGCATCGGCGTGGCCAATGTGCAGCGCTTCGTGCCCAAGCTGACGCACCTGCCGCGCTACATCACGCAGGGAGAACGTGGGGCGGGGTTTGCCGAAGTCGCGCGGGCGGTGCTGGAGAGTCGGGTCGTGCGCTGAGGTTCGGACTTGGCCACGCATGGGGCCGAGTGGATCGGCCAAGCCAGGGCTTGTTGAGCGCACCCCGGCTTTGGCGTTCATGCAACGTCGCCCTGCAGGATCGCGGTGAGCGCCAGATTGACGTAGTAGTTGCTGCGACCGATCTTCTGCTTTTGCACGAACCCGCCCTCGGCCAGTGCGTCCAGGTACTTGGTCGCGGTCAGGCGTGACAGCTGCAAGTCGCGTTGGATGAAATCGATCTTGGTATACGGGTGCATGAACAGGTTGTTGATCAAATCCTGGCTGTAGAACTTGTAGCCTGCGCGGATGCGTTGCTTGTAGTCTGCCAATGCGGCCTTGATCGCGTTGATGGTCCCGATGGTCTGCGCCGCCGTCTGTTGCACCGCCTCCAGCAGGTAAAGCACCCATTCTTCCCAGCGGTTTTCGGTGCGCACTGTTTGCAACAAGCGGTAGTAGTCGGCCTTGTTGCGCATGATGTAGCTGCTCAGGTAGAGCACCGGGCTATCGAGCAGCCCCTCCTTGACCAGGTAGAGCACGTTGACGATGCGCCCGGTGCGGCCGTTGCCGTCGTAGAAGGGGTGAATGCTCTCGAACTGATGATGGATCAGCGCCATCTTGATCAGGGGATCGACAGCAAACAAGTCGGGCTCGTTGATGAAGCGCTCCAACCCACGCATCAGCGCGACGATCTCGGCCGGGTCTTGCGGCGGCGTGTAGACGGTGCGGCCGGCGCCATCTCTCAGGGCCGTGCCCGGCAGCTTGCGAAAACCGGCGTTGTTGCGCTCCAGTTCCGATTGGATCTCGACGATCTGATTGGAGGTGATCAACCCGCTGCTGCGCACCAGATCGAAGCCGATTCGTAGCGCCTGGCGATAGCGCAGCACTTCCTTGGCGGCCGGGTTGGCAAAGGCCTCGGGCAGCACATCGTCCTTGAACAGTTCATCGTGCGTCGTGATGATGTTCTCGATCTCGGAACTGGCTTTGGCTTCCTGCAGGCCCAGCGTGTTGATCAGAATATCTTGATTCGGGATCGCCGCCGCGATGCCTTTGAGTTCGGCCAGTTGCCGGCTCGCGCTGGCGAGCTTTTTCAGGATTGCCGGCGTGTCAAAACGCCCGGCATCGAGCTGCTCAAGGGGCGGGAGGCTGTGCATCAGACTGGATTAAAGTTTTCTTGCATGTTATCTCCAACATGCATAGAAAACTTGAATTTCTATACACGTTGGCGCCGACGTGTTTAAAGAACGGCTAAAGTTATGCACGTAACGCCCCCCCTACTGCCCCTTCGCCAGCCCCAGTTTCTCGATCAAGACCTTCTCCCGCGCCATCGTGTCCTGCGCAAATTGGGTGTACCGGGCCGAGGACATGAGGGAGACTCCTTGACTGGGCCCAAATTGGACCGAGCCAGCTTCCGGCCAGCAATCGGGAAGTCCCGCCCGCGACGTGCGCACCCTGATGCGCAGCGGCAGGTACGCCGCCGGCGCAAACCCCTCCAGCGCAGCGCCACCCAACGCGCCTATGCCCGCGCCAGCACAGGCGCCAGCGCCACGCCGGTGTGCGTGCCCAAACGCACCACTTCTTCCGGCGGTGCCGCCGCCACGACGCGACCACCAGCGTTACCACCTTCAGGCCCAAGGTCGATCACCCAGTCGGCCTCGGCGACGACATCCAGATCGTGCTCGATCACCACCACGCTATGCCCGCCGTTCACCAGCCGGTGCAGCACATGGATCAGCTTCTCGACATCGGCCATGTGCAGCCCGACGGTCGGCTCGTCCAGCACGTACAACGTGTGCGGCGCCTTCTGACCGCGCCGCGTGATGTCGTCGCGCACCTTGCTCAGCTCGGTCACCAGCTTGATGCGCTGCGCCTCGCCGCCGCTCAGCGTCGGAGACGGCTGGCCCAACGTCAGGTAGCCGAGCCCCACGTCTTTCAGCAACTGCATTGGATGGCTGATGTTCGGCATGGCCGCGAAGAATTCGACGGCATCGTCGACCTCCATCTGCAGCACTTCGCCGATGCTCTTGCCGCGCCAGCTCACCGCAAGCGTCTCGGGATTGAAGCGGGCGCCGTGACACACCTCGCACGGCACCTTCACGTCGGGCAAAAAGCTCATCTCGATGGTGCGCACACCAGCACCGTCGCATCCAGCGCAGCGGCCTTCGCCGGTGTTGAAGCTGAAGCGCGCCGGACCGTAGCCGCGGGCCTTGGCTTCCAGCGTGTCGGCGAACAGCTTCCGGATGGTGTCCCAGAAACCGATGTAGGTGGCAGGGCAGCTGCGCGGCGTTTTGCCGATCGGCGTCTGATCGACTTCGAGCACGCGGTCGATGGTTTCGTAGCCCTCGACCGCGCTGCAGCCGGCCCATCTGGCGCGCTTGCCTGCGGCATCGTTATCGCGGCCGGCCTTGGTCATTCGCTGCACCACGATCGCATACACGTTGGCCAGCAGCACGTCGCGCGCCAGCGTCGACTTGCCCGAGCCGCTGACGCCGGTGACCGCCACCAATCGATGCAACGGCAGCGACGCCGTCACCTCCTGCAGGTTGTGCAGATTGGCACCGCGCACCGTCAACCAGCCGGGGGCACCCACTTCGGGCGCCGGCACCGGACGGCGCTCCTGCAGCGGATGCTTGATGGCATTGCGCAGATAGCGGCCAGTCTGCGAATCAGCCGCGGCCTCGATGTCGGCGACCGAGCCCTCGGCAACCAATCGCCCACCGCGCTTGCCCGCGCTCGGGCCGATGTCGATGATGTGGTCGGCGCGCCGGATGGTGTCTTCGTCGTGCTCGACCACCACCAGCGTGTTGCCTTTTTCGCCGAGCTTGTGCAGCGCGTCGAGAAGGATCTGGTTGTCGCGTGCATGCAGGCCGATGGTCGGCTCATCGAGTACATAGCAGACGCCCTGCAGGTTGCTGCCAAGTTGCGCCGCCAGGCGAATGCGCTGTGCCTCGCCGCCGCTCAATGTGGGCGCGCCACGGTCGAGCGTGAGGTAGCCGAGTCCGACTTCCTTGAGGAACTCGAGGCGGCTCTTGATCTCCGGCACCAGGTCACGCGCGATCTCCGCTTCGCGCCCCACCAGCTGCAGTGTTTCGAACCACTCGCGCACTTCGATCACGCTCATGCGCGCGAGTTGCGTGATGCCGATCCCACCGATGCCGAACGGGTTCACGGCGCCTGTGGCCGGTGCGTCGGGCGCGGCTCCGAACAGCACGGCGCGCGCGATCGCATTCAGACGTGTGCCTTCGCAGGTCGGGCAGGCCACGTCACCGACGTCTTCGGCCTCCGGCTCCGCAAAGGTTTGCTCGCGGCCCTTCTGGTCGGCGCCGAGCACCGAGTCGTCGAACACCTTGCGCTGGTCCTTGTTCAGCTTGACACCGGTGCCGACGCAATCGGGGCACCAGCCGTGCTTGCTGTTGTACGAGAAGAGCCGCGGATCGAGTTCGGTGTAGCTGGTGCTGCAGATCGGGCAGGCCCGCAACGTAGAGAACACATGCACGTGGCCGATGCCATGGGTCGGCGCGTTGGCCATCATCGCGGCGCGCAGGCCGGTGAGTTCGCTCAACACATGCACCACGCCCTTGCCGTGCTCCAGCGCGCGGCGCAGCGCGTCGCGCAACTCGGCTTCGTTCTCCGGCAGCACATCGAGACTCGCCACCGGCAGTTCGATGCTGTGCTCCTTGAAACGGTCGATCCGCGGGAAACCGGTCGTCGGCAAGAACCCACCGTCGACACGCAGGTGCGTGAAGCCGCGCGGCCGGGCCCAATCGGCCAGTTCTGTGTACACGCCCTTGCGGTTGCTCACCAGCGGCGCGAGCAGGCCGATGTGCTGGCCGCGAAAGTTCTTGAGCAGTTGCGCCGCGATGCTGTCGGGCGTTTGCGGCTGCACGGCTGCACCGTCGTTGACGCAGTGCTGGATACCGAGCTTGACGTACAGCAGCCGCAAAAAGTGCCATACCTCGGTGGTGGTACCGACCGTGCTCTTGCGGCCGCCACGCGACAGGCGCTGCTCGATCGCCACCGTGGGTGGAATGCCATATACCGCGTCGACCTCGGGCCGACCGGCCGGTTGCACGATGCTGCGCGCATACGCGTTGAGCGATTCGAGGTAACGGCGCTGCCCTTCGTTGAAGAGAATGTCGAAAGCAAGCGTTGACTTGCCAGAGCCGCTGACGCCGGTGACCACGCTGAACTTGCCGCGCGGAATGTCGACGGAAAGATTCTTCAGGTTGTGCTCGCGCGCATTCACGATCTGGATCGCGTTGCTGCCCGGCGCCTTGGCTTTCGTCTTGCCCGAATAGCGGCGCGCATTGCGCTCGGCCACCTTGTAGGCGTCGGGACCGATCGCCAGTTCATAGTCGGCCAATGCTGCGCCGGTGAGCGATGCGCGGTCTTCGCGCAAGGCCTCGGGCGTGCCGGTCGCGACCACTTGCCCACCGCCCTCGCCGCCTTCGGGGCCGAGGTCGATCAACCAGTCGCTGGCGCGGATCACGTCCAGGTTGTGCTCGATCACGACCAGCGAATGGCCGGCGTCGAGCAGCTTGCGCAAGGCTCGCATCAGCCGCGCGATGTCGTCGAAGTGCAGGCCGGTGGTCGGCTCGTCGAACAAAAACAGCGTTCCCTTGCGCGCGACCGCCTGCTTGCTCGACGTCGCGCTCTTGGCAGCTTCGGCCAGGAAGCCGGCGAGCTTGAGCCGCTGCGCTTCGCCGCCCGACAAGGTCGGCACCGGTTGGCCGAGCTTCACGTAGTCGAGCCCCACGTCGATGATGGGTTGCAGCACGCGCAGCACTTCGCGGTCGACTGCGAACACGGTGGCCGCCTCGGCGACGGTCAGGTCGAGCACGTCGGCGACGTTGTAGTTCTTGCCGCCGCGCTCGATGGTCACCTCAAGGATCTCGGGTCGGTAACGCTTGCCATCGCAGTCCGGGCAACGCAGGTACACGTCCGACAGGAACTGCATCTCGACGTGCTCGAAGCCCGAGCCGCCGCAGGTCGGGCAGCGCCCGTCGCCTGAGTTGGAGCTGAACTTGCTGGCCGTGTAGCCACGCTGGCGCGACAACGCCGCCGTCGCGAAGATCTCGCGGATGGCATCCCACGCGCCGACATAGCTCGCAGGGTTGGAGCGCGCGGTCTTGCCGATGGGCGATTGATCGACGAAGACCGCGTCGCTCAGGTAGTCCGCACCGAGCATGCGGTCGAACGCCCCCGGCGATTCGGTCGTCTTGCCGAAGTACCGCATCAACGCGGGCGCCAGCACGTCCTGCACCAGCGTCGATTTGCCCGAACCGCTGACGCCGGTGATGCACACCAGCCGCTGCAACGGCAGCTCGACTGTGATGCTCTGCAGGTTGTGCTCGCGCACACCTTCAAGGATGAGCCGGTGCGTGTTCTCGCTCACCAGTCGCTTGAAGCCCATGCCGATCTTCTTGCGACCGCCGAGGTAGTTGCCGGTCAGCGTGTCGGCATCACGCAGCTGGTCGGTGGTGCCGTCGAACACGATCTGCCCGCCGCGGATGCCAGGGCCGGGCCCCATGTCGATCACGCGATCGGCCGCGAGCATGACGGCCGGATCGTGCTCGACCACCACCAGCGTGTTGCCCGCGTCGCGCAGCCGCAGCATGGCTTCGGTGATGCGGTTCATGTCGCGCGGGTGCAGGCCGATGCTGGGCTCGTCGAGCACGAACAGCGTATTGACCAGCGAGGTGCCGAGCGCCGTCGTGAGGTTGATGCGCTGCACCTCGCCGCCGCTCAGCGTGCGGCTCTGTCGATCGAGCGTGAGGTAACCGATGCCGACGTCGTGCAGGTAGCGCAGGCGGGTGGTGATTTCTTCGAAGAGGAGTTTGAGGGCCTGGGCATCACCGTGGCTTGCTCCTTCACCCTCTGGGGGAAGGTTGGCGAGGGGGCGTTCGGCCGAGGGCTGCTGCCCATCGAAAAACCGCCGCAGCCGCTCGATCGACAGCATCATCAGATCGTGCAGGCACAGCCCCGGCAGCGACTCGAGCTGCGCGCGCGACCACTTCACGCCCCTCGGCATGAAGCGCTTTTCGGGCGGCAGCTCGGCATCGGCATCGGCCTTGCTACCGATGCGCCACAACAGGCTGTCGAGCTTCAGCCGGGCGCCGGCGCACGTCGGGCATTGCGTGTAGCTGCGGTACTTCGACAACAAGACGCGGATGTGCATCTTGTAGGCCTTGCTTTCCAGATAGGCGAAGAAACGCTTGACGCCGAACCACTGCTGGTTCCACTTGCCCTTCCAGTTGGGCGAGCCTTCGATGACCCATTGCTTCTGCTCGTCGGTCAGTTTGTTCCACGGCGTGTCGCGCGGAATGCCGGCGGCTTCGGCGTGGCGCATCAGATCGTCCTGAGCCTCCTTCCACGCGGGCGTCTGGATAGTCTTGATCGCACCCGCGCGCAGCGTCAGCCGGTCGTTCGGAATGACCAGCCCGAGGTCGACGCCGATCACTCGGCCGAACCCGCGGCAGGTTTCGCAGGCGCCCACCGCAGAGTTGAACGAGAACATCGACGGGATCGGGTCGGTGTAACGAATGTCGCTCTCGGGGCAATGCAGGCCGGTGGAGAACTTCCAGATCTCTTGCGCCGGCTCGGGAACGACAGCGCCGTCGACGACGCCCTCTGCCGCGAGGACGGGCGCGGGCAGCGATGCATAAACCGTCAGCCGCCCAGCACCGCGTTTGAGCGCAGTCTCGATGGCTTCCAGCACGCGTGCCCGTTCGGCACCGGCGATGCGAAAGCGGTCGGCCACCACGTCGAGCACCTTGCGCGGGCCGGTCGGCGTCGCCACTTCACGCTCGGCCTGCACGCGGGTGAACCCGCTGGCCGAGAGCCATTGCGTCACTTCTTCGGTACTGGTCGCCGCCGGCAGTTCGACCGGGAACGTCAGCACCACGCGCGGGTCTCCAGCGGCGGCCGCGCGCACGGCCAACGCGGTGTAGATGGAGTCGGGCGAATCGTGCCGCACCGGCAACGAGGTCTCGCGGTCGAACAACTGCGACGCGCGCGCGTAGAGCAGCTTCAGGTGATCGTTCAGCTCGGTCATGGTGCCGACCGTCGAGCGCGACGACCGCACCGGGTTGGTCTGGTCGATGGCGATGGCGGGCGGCACGCCCTCCACCTTGTCGACCGCCGGCTTGTCCATGCGGTCGAGGAACTGGCGCGCGTAGGCAGAGAAGGTCTCGACGTAGCGGCGCTGCCCTTCTGCATAGAGCGTGTCGAACACCAGGCTCGACTTGCCCGAACCGCTGGGGCCGGTGACCACCGTCATCTCACCCGTGTGGATGTCGATGTCGATGTTCTGGAGATTGTGCTGGCGTGCGCCGCGGATGCGAATGGAGCCCTGTGTCATTGCTTGCCTGGAGGTGGGGCAAACATTATGGGCAGCGTGCCGTGGCAGCGCCGTGGCAGGGTCTTGCGCGCACCCCTGTCAGCCGCCACGCCATGAAAAAAGCCCCGCGGCCTTGTGGCTCGCGGGGCTTTTTGGGTTGCGACGAGTTAGTCGTTCGCGTAAATGTCGACGTCTTTCGTCTCGCGGACGAAGATCACGCCGATGACCAGCGTCACAAGCGCGATCACGATGGGATACCAGAGCCCGTTGTACATGTTGCCGGTCTGCGCCACGATGGCCAGCGCGGTAGCCGGCAGCAGGCCGCCGAACCAGCCGTTGCCGATGTGGTACGGCAGGCTCATCGAGGTGTAGCGGATGCGGGTCGGGAACATCTCCACCAGCATGGCAGCGATCGGGCCGTAAACCATCGTCACGTAGATCACCAGGATGGTGAGCAGCAGCACGATCATCGGCTTGTTCATCTTTTCGGGGTCGGCCTTGGTCGGGTAGCCATGCTCCTTCAATGCAGCGCCGATGGCGGCCTTGAAGTCGGCGTCCTTCTTCTTGGCTTCGTCGGCCGGCAGGCCCTTGCTGGCGTAAGACTCGATGACCTTGTCGCCGATCGAGATCTTGGCCGTGCCGGTGCCCTCAGCCGTGTCGTAGCTCACCGAGCGCGTGGCCAGCACCTGCTTGGCGATGTCGCACGAACTGGTGAACTTGGCCGTACCGGTCGGGTTGAACTGGAACGAGCATTCGCTCGGGTCCGCGGTCACGACAACCTTCGATGCGGCTTGCGCCTTCGCCAGATCCGGGTTGGCCGCTTCGGTCAGCATGCGGAAGATCGGGAAGTACGTCACCGCAGCGATCAGCAGGCCGGCCATGATGATGGGCTTGCGGCCGATCCGGTCGGACAACGAACCGAAGATCAGGAAGAAAGGCGTGCCGATCAAGAGGGACAGTGCCACCAGCACGTTGGTCGTCGCACCGTCGACCTGCAGCGAGCCGGTCAAAAAGAACTGCGTGTAGAACTGGCCGGTGTACCAGACGACCGCCTGGCCCATGGTCAGACCGACGAGCGCCAGGATGACGATCTTCAGGTTCTTCCATTCGCCGAACGATTCCGACAGAGGCGCCTTCGAGGTCTTGCCCTCGGCCTTCATCTTCTGGAACGCCGGCGATTCGGACAGCGACAGGCGAATCCACACCGACACCGCCAACAGAAGCACCGACACCAGGAACGGAATGCGCCAGCCCCAGGCAGCGAATTCGGGCTCGCCGAGCAGGGTACGCACGCCCAGGATGACCAGCAGCGACAGGAACAGTCCCAGCGTGGCCGTGGTTTGAATCCACGATGTGTAGGCACCCCGCTTGCCGTGCGGCGCGTGTTCGGCCACATACGTCGCAGCACCGCCGTACTCACCGCCGAGCGCAAGGCCCTGCAGCATGCGAAGCGCGATCAGGATGATCGGCGCGGCAACGCCGATGGTGCCGTAGCTGGGCAGCAGGCCGACGACGAAAGTCGACAGGCCCATGATCAAAATGGTGATCAGGAAGGTGTACTTGCGGCCGATCATGTCGCCCAGCCGGCCGAACACGATGGCGCCGAACGGACGCACCAGGAAACCGGCTGCAAAGGCAAGCAGCGAGAAGATGACTTGCGAGTTGGGGTCGAGATTCGAGAAGAACTGGCGACCGATGATGGCGGCCAATGTTCCGTACAGATAAAAGTCGTACCACTCGAACACCGTGCCAAGGGACGAGGCGAAGATCACCTTGCGTTCCTCGGGAGTCATGGGCCGGGGGGCCGGATGCGGAACCCCCTTCGAATCCAGTGTGGCTGCCATTGCGTCGTCTCCTGTTTGAAATTCGGATGCGGCCTCGTCACGAGACCGCACCGCATTCTTGAAGCGACGACTGACCCGAGACTTTCACCAAACTGAACCGACGCTGACAGTTCGAGGGGAAACCCGCGGGGTCGGTTTCAGGATGCAAGAAAACCCGCCTCGGCGGCGTCCTTCACGCTTTTATTTCGCGCGGACGATCCCGGGCCGGTCGGCCGCATCGCGCCATGCCGCGCTGTCGAACCAGGGGTCGCCCTCGACCATCGCGCGCAGCATCGGCAAGCTGTCGAAGCCCCACACCGCCTGACCCTCGACCGAGTACGCGGGCACGCCGAACACACCGGCAGTCGCCGCCTCTTCGGTATTGGCACGCAACTGAACCTTGGCCTCCTCGCCTCTGCTGTCTCGCACCAGCGTCAGCCGCGATGCCAATGAGGCCAGGCGTACCGGGTCCGCCGCATCGCCACCACCGCGCCACACGTCATGAAAAATCGTCTCTGCCACATAGCGGCTGATCTCGCCCGTGTGCGTCGTTGCCAGCGCGAGCCGCAGGTGCGGCAGCGGGTTGTACGGATGGCTGGCCGGCATGTCGATGGGAATGCCGTTCGCGCGGCCGAGCCACAGTGCCTGCCGATAGACCCAGGCGCGCTTGGACGGAACGTCGGCAGGCGCCACATGACCGTGGTGCATGAACAGCGCGCCGAGCAGCAGCGGCTTGTAGCTGACGCTGTAGCTGAGCCCTTCGAGCGCGTCGGGCAGTCGCTCGAACGCCAGATAGGCATAGGGCGAAATAAAGTCGAGATAGAAAGTGATGTGCTTCATGTCGATGTCTTGTCCTTCTCGTTCTCTTTTGCTTTCACTTCTGCTTCTGCTTGCGTTCTCGTTCCCGAGGAGCGTTGATCGATGAGTCCCCACACGGCGCACTTCTCGACGTCGCTCATGTGCCGCCACCCAGCGATCTCGGGAAGGGTCCGAAAACATCCTTCGCAGAGGGCCGTTTCGGTCACCATGCGACAGACCGAAACGCAGGGCGAAGGCACGACCGGCTCAGGCAGCACTTCGCGTACTTTCATTGCGCAGGCGCCGCGACATCCACCGCCGTCACCTGCACCGTCACGTCGGCCACTGGTGCACCGGTGAAGCGCTCGATGTCTTGCGGTGCCAGTCGCACCACCGAATGCGGATGGCCCGCGGCCGCCCACACTTCGTCGAAGCGAAACAGTTCGCGATCGATCAACGTCACGGACGGCGTGGCATGCGCGAAAGGCGACACGCCGCCAATCGAGAAGCCGGTCTTCGCCTTCACGAAATCGGCATCGGCACGCCCGGTCTTGCCGACGATGGCATCGACCTTTTTCTCGTCCACCCGGCGATCGCCCGAGGTGATGATCAGCACTGCTGCACCGTCGCTTTTGCGCCGGAAGATGATGCTCTTCGCGATCTGTCCGACCGCGATGCCGAGTGCATCGGCCGCCTGTTGCGCGGTGCGTGCAGCGTCGTCGAGCATCTGTGGCGCGTGCGCGTGACCGGCGTCCTGCAGCACCCGCGCGACGCGCTGTACCGACTCGGGCAGCGCGTGCAGTTCAGAGCCGCACATCACGCTTCCCGCTTTGTCCGGATCGCCTTGGACGCCCGCGAATTCGGCTCTCGCCCCAGCGCCTGGCTGATGTACACGCCGGCATCGATGAGCTTGTCCAGATCGATGCCGGTATCGATGCCCATGCCCTGCAGCATGTAGACCACGTCTTCGGTCGCGACATTGCCGGTGGCGCCCTTGGCATACGGGCAACCGCCGAGTCCGGCCGACGAAGTGTCGAACTGCCACACGCCCATCTCCAGACTGGCCAGCGTGTTGCCGAGTGCCTGTCCATAGGTATCGTGAAAGTGCCCGGAGATGTCGTCGATGCCGTAGTGCTGCAGCGTCGCTTCGATGGCGCGCTGCACCTTCACCGGCGTGCCCACGCCGATGGTGTCGGCCACGCCGAGGTGCTGCACGCCGATGCCACGCATCAGCCCGGCCAGGCGGCCCACCGCTTCGGGCGCGACCTCGCCTTCATAAGGACAGCCGACGGTGCACGACATCGCGCCGCGCACATAGATGCCGTGCTCGCGGGCGGCCGCGACCACCGGCGCAAAGCGCTCGATGCTTTCGGCAATCGAGCAGTTGATGTTCTTCTGGCTGAAGGCTTCGCTGGCGGCGCCGAACACCACGATCTCGTCGGGCCACTCGTTGCGCGGCGCCGCGATGGCGGCCTCGAAGCCTTTCATGTTGGGCGTGAGCACCGAGTAGCGCACGCCGGCCTTGCGCTGGATGCCGTGCATCACCTCGGCGTTGTCGGCCATCTGCGGCACCCACTTCGGGCTGACGAAACTGGTGACCTCGATCTCGCGCACGCCGGCGTCTTGCAGGCGGTGCACGAGGCCGATCTTGACCTCGGCCGACACCGGGCTTTTTTCGTTCTGCAAGCCGTCGCGCGGGCCGACATCGACGATTTTTACTTTGAGGGGAAGCTTCATGGGGTCTCCTGGAAAAGTCAGTATCCGCGTTCGAGGTCGACCACGCCCGCCATCCCGTCAAAACCCGCACCCCCTTCGACGGCACGGATTTTCGAGACGATCTGCGCGATAGATTCTTCGCGCAACGTGCGCGCCGACGCATGGGGCGTCACGGTGATCTTCGGATGCCGCCAGAACGGATGGTCGGGCGGCAGCGGTTCGGTCTCGAACACGTCGAGCGTCGCGCCGTCGAGCTGCCCTGCGTCCAGCAGCGGGATCAGGTCGGATTCGACCAGATGCGCGCCGCGTGCCACGTTGATGACGTAGCCGCCCGGCGCGCCGCCGTTCAGCTTGGTCAACGTCTCGCGCCGCAGGATGCCGCGGGTGTCGGGCGTGACCGGCAGCAGGCACACCAGCACCCGGCTCTCCGCCAGAAATGCATCCAGACTTTGGTGCCCCGCGAAACTGCGGACGCCGGCGATGTCCTTGGGCGAGCGGCTCCAGCCGTTGACCGGAAAGTCGAATTGCGCCACGGCCTTGGCGACCCGCTCGCCCAGCACGCCGAGCCCCATGACGCCGACCGAAAATTGCGAGCGCAGACGCGGCGCCCGATAGCCCCAGCGGCCTTGCCGTGCATCGACCTCGTAGGCATCGAACTCCCGAAAGTGACGAATCAGCGCGTGGCAAACGTACTCCGCCATCTGCACCGCCATGCCTGCATCTTCGACTCGCACGATGCGCGTGTGCGGCGGCATCCTGAGTTTGAGCAGTGCATCGACGCCGGCCCCGATGTTGAAGAGGCCCCGCAAGCCGGGCTGCTCGTCGAGCATGCGCTGCGGCGGTGACCAGACCACGGCATGGTCCGCCGGCGGGGCGCCGGATTGCCAGACGGAAACGTGAGCCTCTGGAAATTCGTGTTGCAGGCCCGAGACCCAGGCGTCGGGTTTGAGATCGGTAAGGCAGACGGTGATGTGCATGATCAGGAAGCCTCTGGAGTGGCGATGCGCAGCAGCTCCGACCCTTCAGTCACCTGATCGCCCGGCGCATACAGCAGCTCTTCGACCGTGCCATCGGCCGGTGCCGCGATGGTGTGCTCCATCTTCATCGCTTCCATCACGGCCAACGGCTGCCCCTTGGTCACCTTGTCGCCAGCCTTCACGGCGAACGACACCACCTTGCCCGGCATCGGCGCGGTCAGCCGGCCGCCTTCGGCTTGCGTTTCGCCCGCATGCGCCAATCGGTCGATGGTGGTGATCTTGCTCGCGCCCTGCTGCGCGAAAACGTGTGCAGTGCCCTGGCTCTCGTAGACATTCAGCGTGTGGCGCCCGCCGTTGAATTCGACTTCGAACTCGCCGGTTGGAAACTGGCCGATGACCAGCGCGCCTTCGACGTCGCCGACTTTCAGCCAGAGACTGCCGTCGCGCTTGTATGTCACGAAGGCCGACGCGTCTTCACCCCGAAATTCGAAATCGAAGTGACGCGTGTATTCGCCCAGCGCACGCCAGCCATCGCGACGCGCAAACGGGTCGGGCATCTTCGACGGCCATTCGCCGATCAACGTGCGTGTGATGGCCGCAGCGGCCGCCAGCGGCAGGCCGAGCGGTTCACAGTCGAACAGCACAGCGCGTTCGCGCTCGATCAATGCGGTATCGAGCTTGGCGTTGGCGAACGAATCGGTCGCCAGCACACCGCGCAGGAACTGCACGTTGGTCGCCACGCCGACGATGTGCACCTGCGCCAGCGCTGCATCGAGACGCGCCAGTGCTTCGGCACGGTCCGCGCCATGCACGATGAGTTTGGCGATCATCGAGTCGTAGAACGGCGAGATCTCGCCGCCTTCGCGCACGCCGTCGTCGATGCGGACCGCGACACGCGGGTCGCTCAGCTTCGTTCTCTCGAATGCCGTCGCCTGCGGCTTGCGATAGACCAGCAGCTTGCCGGTCGCGGGCAGGAAATTGTTGTCCGGGTTCTCAGCGCAAATGCGCGCTTCGATGGCATGGCCATGGATCTTGAGTTCGCTCTGCTTCAACGGCAACGGCTCGCCCGACGCCACGCGCAGTTGCCACTCGACCAGGTCGAGGCCGGTGATGGCTTCGGTCACGGGATGCTCGACTTGCAGTCGCGTGTTCATCTCCATGAAGAAGAAGTTCATTTCGCCACCGTCTCTCTGCTCGACGATGAACTCGACTGTCCCCGCCCCGACGTACTTCACCGCCTTGGCAGCAGCGACCGCCGCCGCACCCATTTCCTTGCGCATCGCCTCGGTCATGCCGGGTGCCGGCGCTTCCTCGAGCACCTTCTGATGGCGCCGCTGCACCGAGCAGTCGCGCTCGAAAAGATAGACGCAATCGCCTTGCGTATCGCCGAACACCTGGATCTCGATGTGGCGCGGACGCTGCACGTATTTTTCGATCAATACCGCGTCGTCGCCGAAGCTGTTGATCGCCTCGCGCTGGCACGACGCCAGCGCAGTTGCAAAGTCTTCGCTCTTGTCGACCACCCGCATGCCCTTGCCGCCGCCGCCTGCGCTGGCCTTGATGAGCACCGGGTAGCCGATGCGATCGGCTTCGCGCTGCAGCAGCGCCGGGTTCTGGTCGTGGCCGTGGTAGCCAGGAACCAGCGGCACGCCGGCCTTTTCCATCAACTGCTTCGATGCAGCTTTGAGACCCATCGCCTTGATGGCCGAGGGCGGCGGCCCGATGAAGACGAGGCCCGCATCAGCGCAGGCCTGTGCGAATTCTTCGTTCTCGCTCAGGAAGCCGTAGCCCGGATGCACCGCTTCAGCACCCGTGGCCTTGGCTGCTTCGAGAATCTTTTCCCAGCGCAGATAGCTGTCTTTGGGCGCGCTGCCGCCGAGGTAAACCGACTCGTCGCAAGCGCGTACATGGTTGGCATGCGCGTCGGCATCGGAGTAGACGGCGACGGTGCGAATCGCCATGCGGCGCGCCGTCGCGGCGACACGGCAAGCGATCTCACCTCTGTTCGCGATCAGGATCTTTTTAAACATGAGGGCTGTCTTCCGAAGGTTTCTTGTTGAACTGGAAAGCGGAGGTCACGCCCGGGTCGGACTTGCCGCTGAAGATGCGCGCAACGCGGCCGAAGAGCGACCTGAGAAAGCGCCAGCTCTTGCGAATGAGCCACACGCTGCCGATGAGCACGATGACGAACAGCACGCCGAACACCAGCGGATGCGCGACGGCGAGCCACAGACCGGTCGGCACCGCAGCGTCTTCAACCAACGACGCGCCGACATTGCTGAACGGCTCGGGCGAAGTGTTGATGGCGGCGCGCGTGGTCGCCTTGGCGGCATGCGCGGTGGCCGCGAAGCCACCGCCGAGCAGGGCCGCGACCAGCGCCAGCGCCGCATGGTCGCCGCCAAACACACTGGCCGCCAAGGCCGCGCCGGCCGGGATGCGGATGACGGTGTGCACCATGTCCCAGAGCGAATCGAGGCCCGGAATCTTGTCGGCGAAGAACTCGACAAAGACCATGAAGCCGCTGGCGATCAGCACCGCCGGATGCGCCAGCAGCTGCAACCCGCCGGGCAAGGCAAACCAGCCGAAGTAGCCAACGAGCCCGGTCAGCAACACCACCAGATACAGCCGGATGCCGCTGGCCCAGCCGATGGCGGCGGCCAACGCCAGCAGTTGCGGCATGTCGAGCGCGCTCATGTCAGCGGGTCATCCCATGCGGTTGTTGTGATTGCAGAAAGGTCGGCACGCCCGTCACGCTGCCGCAGCGGCGCGCCCAATGTCGCCGGCATCGGCCAAGTCCCAGGCTTTCCAGCACAACGCCATCAGTTGGCGGCTGCGTTCCGGGGCCAGGATGCCGTCGGTCAAACCGGTGAACTTGTCCTCCAGCTGGGCATCGGACATAGGATGGTCCTGACTGCCCACGGCGTGCTCGATGAACTGGTGCAACTTACGGCCGTCGGTGAGCGTCACGGTCATATCGACCTGGTCCGGCTTGATCGCGTTGTCGACGCTCACCGCCACTTTGTTGCGCACCGCCAGCACCGTCGGATCGTTGACGGCCGAGTCCCTGAACGCCTGGTCGCCGCCCCGCCCCGTCACCAGTGCCACGGCGACAGCGTGATAGACGCTGAACTTGCCTTCGAGGCCGGTGCGCGGTTCCGTCTTGCCCATCAGGTTGAGCACCAGCGGATGCGCCTTCAGTTCCACCGACGCGATCTGCTCGGGCTTGAGCGCATGGGCCGCGCGCAACTGGATCGCCGCATCGATGGCGGGATGCGCCACGATGCCGCACGCGAAGGGCTTGTAAGTGTTGAGCGCCAGCTCGTAACGCTCGCCCAATCCCCCGGTGACCTGGGTCCAGTCATGGCGCGTGCTCATGGCTTGGCCCCAGCCATCGAAACCCTCGATGGCGACTTCAGAGGCGGTGAAGCCTTGTTCTGCCAGCAGTGCCGACAGCATCCCGTTCTGCGCCGCCTTGCCAGGATGAAAACTCTTGGTGTCGGAACCGAACTGCACCTTGAGACCGACCGGTTGCGACGCGGCGTTGCCGAGCGCCCAAGCCATGCGTTTTTCGTCGAGCTTGAGCAGGCGCCCGATGGCGGCAGCAGCGCCGAACACGCCGGTGGTGCCGGTGATGTGCCAGCCCATCGCATAGTGTTCGGGATAGACAGCGTTGCCCATGCGGCATTCGATCTCGCAGCCCAGCACCAGCGCGTTCATGAAGTCGGCGCCGGAAACCGGCCGGTATTCGGCAAAGGCCGTCAACGCCGAAGCGACCGGACCGGCCGGATGGATGATGGTTTTCAGGTGCGTGTCGTCGTAGTCGAGCACGTGCGAGCTGATGCCGTTGACCAGTGCGGCCTGCATCGCGTCCAGACGTTCTGTTCGACCGAACAGGCTGGCCTGCGGCGGACCGGAGAACGGCTTGAGCGCCGCCGCTGCATGCGTGGGCGCATTCTGCTGCGAGCCGCCGACCGCGCAACCGACCCAGTTCAGCAGCGTCCGAGTCGCCTCCTTGCGCACCGCTGCCGGTATCTGGTCGACCGTGGCTGTTGCGGCGTAGCGCGCCAGGATGTGCGTCACCGGCGATGCCGCCGGACCCTTGGGCGCCGCGCTCAATGTCGGCGCGGGGGCTGGCGCCGGGACGCCCGTCGACGCTGCGGCCGGCTGGGCGCGCGATGTCGAAGCGGCCAAGCCGGTGAGCAATGCGGTACCGGATGCAAGCAGCAACTGGCGTCGGTCTTTCAAGATCATGCGATGTTCCCTAGGGCGTTTGATGTCATCGAGTGGGCGATGCTCACTTGCATCAGGCTTTGGCTTCGAGCCACGACGGTTTGCGCTTTTGCAGAAAAGCCTGCACGCCCTCGCGCCCCTCTTCGCTGGCGCGAATATCGGCGATGCACTCGACGGTTTTGGCGATCAGCGCAGCGTCGATGTCACGACCCGCCACGTCGGCGATCAGTTGCTTGCCGGCGCGCACGGCGGCCGGGCTGGCGCTGAGCAAGGCCTTGAGCAACTCGTCGACCTTGGCGTCGAGCGCATCGGCCGCCACCACCTCGTGCACGAAGCCGATGCGATGCGCCTCGGCGGCCGTGAAGCGCTCGGCCGTCAAGAAGTAACGCTGCGCCGCGCGCGTCCCCATGGCGCGAATCACGTAGGGGCTGATGGTCGCGGGGATCAGGCCGATCTTCACTTCGCTCAGGCAGTACCAAGCCGTGTCCACGCTCACCGCCATGTCGCAAGCCGCGACCAGCCCCATGCCGCCGGCGTACACATCGCCCTGCACCCGCGCGATGGTCGGCTTGGGGCACTCGGCGATCACGCGCAACATCTCGGCCAACTTGCCGGCATCGGTGACGTTTTCATCGCGCGAGTAGTCGGCCATGCGGCGCATCCAGTTCAGGTTGGCGCCGGCGCAAAACGCCGGTCCGTTGGCGCCGAGGACGATGGCCTTGACGTTCGCCATCGCGCCGGCTTCGGCGAAAGCTTGCGTCAGCTCGGCGATCACGGTGTCGTCGAAAGCGTTGCGCGTGTCGGGCTGGTCGAGCCAGATGCGGGCGATGGGGCCGTCCGTCGTGAGGGTCAGTTTGGTGAAATCGTTCATCTGCGCTGTTTCGCCTCGATTTGCAGAAGATGGGCCCAGTCGAGCGACGGGCCGGGATGACCCATCGCCGTCACGCCCGCAGTGAGCTGGCCGCGGTGGTGGGTTGCGTGGTTGAAAACGTGACCAAGGGCCGGCGCGTAAGGAATGCACACAGCCTCGCCGTCGGTACGGGTGTACACGAGATCACCGTCCAGACGCGTGGCATCCATCGTCTCCGCCCATGGCGCCCAACGGTCCACCGCAGCCGCCAGCGCGGCGCAGAGCTCGGCTCGCTCGGTGTGCAATTCGGCATCGAGCGCGATGCGCAGCGCTGTGCTTTCTGCGAAGCGCGCGTACCAGATCGTGTCGGCCACCAGCAGGTGGTTCACGGTGCGGTGCACAGAGCCGAAGAACAGGCGCAAGTCGCGATGCCACTCGTCATCGCTCAGTCGCGCGAGGTCGTCCGCCAACAGCTTGTGGGCGGCCCACGCGTGGTAGCGCGCGAGCTGGATGAAGTAGTCCGGGAGCCGCATTGCGAGACTACATCCGGAAGATGCCGAACTTCGGTTCCGGTATCGGCGCATTGCGCGACGCCGCCAGCCCGAGGGCAAGCACACGCCGCGTATCCGCCGGATCGATGATCCCGTCGTCCCAGATGCGCGCCGTCGCATAGTAGGGATGGCCCTGCACTTCGTATTGCTGGCGCAGCGGTGCCTTGAAGGCTTCTTCTTCGTCGGCGCTCCATGTGCCGCCTTTGGCTTCGATGCCGTCGCGCTTGACGGTCGCCAGCACGCTCGCGGCTTGCTCGCCGCCCATCACGCTGATGCGCGCGTTCGGCCACATCCACAGGAAGCGTGGCGAGTAGGCGCGGCCGCACATGCCGTAGTTTCCCGCGCCGAAACTGCCGCCGATGATGATGGTGAACTTGGGCACGTTGGCCGTTGCAACGGCCGTGACCATCTTGGCGCCGTGGCGCGCGATGCCTTCGTTCTCGTACTTGCGGCCGACCATGAAGCCGGTGATGTTCTGCAGGAAGACGATCGGCGTCTTGCGGTGGCAGCACAGCTCGATGAAGTGCGCACCCTTCTGCGCCGACTCGCTGAACAGGATGCCGTTGTTGGCGATGATGCCGACGGGCATCCCTTCGATCTCGGCGAAGCCGCAGACCAACGTCGCGCCGAAGCGCTGCTTGAACTCGTGGAACTCGCTGCCGTCGACCACGCGCGCGATGATCTCGCGCACGTCGAAAGGCTTGCGCGTGTCGGTCGGGATGACACCGTAAAGCTCTTCTCGCGGGAAGTCGGGCGCACGCGGCGTGGCCGGTTCGGGCATTGCAGGCCGCGCCGCTTTGGCATTCAAATTAGCCACCGCCGACCGCGCCAGCGCCAGCGCATGCAGGTCGTTCTGCGCCAGATGATCGACCACGCCCGACAGCCGCGTGTGCACATCACCACCGCCCAGGTCTTCGGCCGTCACGACCTCGCCGGTCGCGGCCTTCACCAGCGGCGGGCCACCCAGAAAGATCGTGCCCTGGTTCTTCACGATGATGGATTCGTCGCTCATTGCCGGCACGTAGGCGCCGCCCGCGGTGCACGAACCCATGACCACGGCGATCTGCGGAATGCCCTGCGCGCTCATCTGCGCCTGGTTGTAGAAGATGCGGCCGAAGTGATCGCGATCGGGGAACACCTCGTCCTGGTTCGGCAGGTTGGCGCCGCCGGAATCGACCAGGTAGATGCACGGCAAGTGGTTTTGCTCGGCGATCTCCTGCGCGCGCAGATGCTTCTTCACCGTCAGCGGATAGTAGGTGCCGCCCTTCACTGTCGCGTCGTTGCAAACCACCATGCAGTCGATGCCGGCGACGCGGCCGATGCCGGCGATGAGGCCTGCGCCGGGGGCGGACTCGTTGCCCTTGGCGTCGAGGTACATGCCGTACGCGGCAAGCGGTGCGATCTCCAGGAACGGCGTGCCGGGATCGAGCAGTTCAGCGACGCGATCGCGTGGCAGCAACTTGCCGCGCGCGACGTGCTTGGCGCGAGCGGCTTCTCCACCGCCGGCCTCGACTTTGGCGAACTGTGCGTGCAGGTCGTCGACCAATGCGCGCATCGCGACGGCGTTGGCCTGAAAGTCGGCGGAACGGGCGTTGAGTTTGGTTTCTAGCTTGCTCATGCGGTCTTCTCTTCGTTGAGGCCGAGGCGCTCTTTCATCTCATCGCGGATCTTGAACTTCTGGATCTTGCCGGTGACGGTCATCGGGAACTCGGTGACGAACTGGATGTACTTGGGCACCTTGTAGTGCGCGATCTGGCCTTTGCAGAAGTCGCGGATCTCGTCTTCGGTCGCGCTCTGGTTCGGCTTCACGATGACCCACGCGCACAGCTCTTCGCCGTAGCGCTTGTCGGGCAGGCCGACGACCTGCACGTCCTGCACCTTCGGGTGCCGGTACAGAAACTCTTCGATCTCGCGCGGGTAGATGTTCTCGCCGCCGCGGATCACCAGGTCCTTGATGCGACCGACGATGTTGACGTAGCCCTCGTCGTCCATCACGGCCAGATCACCGGTATGCATCCAGTGTTCGGCGTCGACGGCTTCGCGGGTGCGGGGTTCGTCTTCCCAATAGCTGTGCATCACCGAATAGCCGCGTGTCAGGAACTCACCTGACATGCCGCGCGGTACCGTCGCGCCGGTCTCCGGATCGATGATCTTGACTTCGATGTGCGGCTGCACCGTGCCCACAGTCGAAACGCGCTTGTCTTGCGGCGTGTCGGTGCTGCTCTGGCAACTCACCGGGCTGGTTTCGGTCATGCCGTAGGCGATGGTGATTTCGCCCAGGTGCATCTGGTCGACCACGCGCTTCATGACTTCGGTCGGGCACGGCGAGCCGGCCATGATGCCGGTGCGCAAGGTCGACAGGTCGAACTCGGCGAAGCGCGGATGGTCGAGCTCGGCGATGAACATCGTCGGCACGCCGTGCAGGCCGGTGCACTTTTCAGCCTGAACGGTTTCAAGCACCGTGAGCGGATCGAAGCCGTCGTTCGGATAGACGATCGTCGAGCCGTGAGTCAGCGCCGCCAGGTTGCCCAGCACCATGCCGAAGCAGTGGTACAGCGGAACCGGAATGCACAGCCGGTCGTGCGGACTGAGCTTCATGCACTCGCCGATGAAGAAGCCGTTGTTCAGGATGTTGCGGTGCGTGAGCGTCGCGCCCTTGGGGAAGCCGGTGGTACCGCTGGTGAACTGAACGTTGATCGGATCCGTAGCCTTCAACGTCTCGGCGATCTGCGCGATGCGCGGGTCGTCGGGGTTACCGCTGGCGAGCAGGGCTGAGAAGCGCTGCATGCCGGGTTGATCGGCATCGCTTGACTTGTCGATCCACACGGTGTGCTTCAGCAATGGCAGCCTGGCTGACCCAAGTTCGCGCAGCATGCCGAGGTAGTCGCTGGTCTTGAATTGCGCCATCGTGACCAGCGCCTTCACGCCGACCTTGTTGAGCGCGTATTCCAACTCCGACGTGCGGTACGCCGGGTTGATGTTGACCAGGATGAGCCCGACCTTGGCAGTCGCGATCTGCATCAGCACCCACGGCACGTTGTTGTGCGACCAGATGCCGATGCGGTCGCCCGGCACCAGGCCGAGGTTCAGCAGCGCGCTGGCGAGGCGGTTCGATTCGGTCTGCAGTTCGCGGTAGCTGAAGCGCCGGGCTTCGTGACGGCTGACCAGGGCTTCGTGGTCGGGTTGCGAAGCGACCATGTTGTCGAGGAACGCGCCGATGGGCTGCTCGATCAGCGGGACATCGGTCGCGCCTTTTGCATAACTCAGGTTCGATGTCATGGCCCGCCCTCAGGAGGTCTCTGCGAACAACTCGCGCCCAATCAGCATTCGCCGCACTTCACTCGTCCCCGCGCCGATCTCATACAGCTTCGCGTCGCGCCACAACCGCTCCACCGGAAAGTCCTTCGTGTACCCCACGCCGCCCAGCGCCTGGATCGCCTCGCCGGCCATCCACGTCGCCTTCTCGGCCGAATACAGAATCGCGCCGGCCGCATCCTTGCGAAAGGTGCGCGCGTGCTCGTTGCGGTCGCAGGCCTTGCCGACCGCATAGACGTAGGCGCGCGTGGCCTGCCAGGTCGAGTACATGTCGGCCAGCTTGCCCTGCATCAACTGGAACTCGCCGATGCTCTGGCCGAACTGCTTGCGGTCGTGGATGAAGGGCAGCACCGCGTCCATGCACGCAGCCATGATGCCGAGTGGGCCGCCGGACAGCACCGCACGCTCGTAGTCGAGGCCGCTCATCAGCACCTTGGCGCCCATGCCTTCGCCGCCCAGCACGTTCTCGGCGGGCACTTCGCAGTTGTCGAAGAACAGCGGGTAGGTGTTGCTGCCGCGCATGCCCAGCTTGTCGAGCTTGGTGCCGGCGCTGAACCCCTTGAAGTTCTTCTCGACGATGAAGGCCGTCATGCCGCGGGCGCCCATCTCGGGCTCGGTCTTGCCGTAGATAACCAGCGTGTCGGCGTCGCCGCCGTTGGTGATCCACATCTTGCCGCCGTTGAGCACGTAGTAGCCGTCCTTCTTCTCGGCCCTGAGCTTCATGCTGATGACGTCGGAGCCAGCGTTGGGCTCGCTCATCGCCAGCGCGCCGACGTGCTCGCCGCTCACCAGCTTGGGCAGGTACTTGTTCTTTTGAAAGTCGGTCCCGTTGCGGTGGATCTGGTTCACGCACAGGTTGGAGTGCGCGCCATAAGAGAGGCCAACGGACGCCGACGCGCGCGAGACTTCCTCCATCGCAACGATGTGCGCGAGGTAGCCGAGTTCGGTGCCGCCGTATTGCTCTTTGACCGTCATGCCGTGCAGGCCGAGAGCGCCGAGCTTTTGCCACAGGTCGTGTGGAAAAAGGTTCTCGCTGTCGATGGCCGCGGCGCGCGGCGCGATTTCTGCGGCGGCGAACGTCTGGATGGCGTCGCGCAGCGAATCGATGGTGTCGCCCAGGTCGAAATTGAGGCCGGGATCGTGCATGGGGTTTGTCTCCTGTGACACCGCAGCTTACGCCCGCACGATCCTCAATTGGCGCCACAATGGTTGCAAATCGTGCCACATGAAGGCATCCATACCATGTCCTCCCCTTCGTTCCTGAGCCCCGCCCGCGCCGCCACGCCGATGGCTTTCGTGCGAGCGATCGTACGAGGCTACGAGCGCTATGGCGTCGACTCGGCGGGCGCCCTGCGCGCGGCACAGATCGCGCCGCGCGATGTCGCCAGACCAGGTGCCCGCGTCACGGCAGTGCAGTTCGAAACGCTCAACGCGCACGCGATGCAGGAGCTCGACGACGAAGCGCTGGGATGGTTCACCCGCAAGCTGCCCTGGGGTAGCTACGGCATGCTGTGCCGTGCCTCGCTGGGCTCGCCCGACTTGGGCCTGGCCATCAAGCGCTGGTGCCGTCACCATCGGCTGTTGACCGACGACATCGCGCTCGACCTGCAGGTAACGGGCGGCGTGGCGACCTTGTCGATCACCGAACAGCGGCCGCTCGACAAGGCGTTCCGCGAGTTCTGCCTGGTGTCGAGCCTGCGCTTCCTGCATGGCTACGCTTGCTGGGCGATCGACTCGCGCATCTCGCTGCGCCACGCGACCTTCCCTTTCGCAGCGCCATCCCACCGCGACGCCTACGCGTTGATGTTCGCTGGCGACGTGCGGTTCGATGCGGCCCGTGCCAGCTACAGCTTCGACGAGCGCTACCTTGCGTTGCCCCTGCAACGCGACGAGCGCGCGCTGCGCACCATGCTCAAGCGTGCGCTCCCGCTGACGGTGCTGCAGTACCGGCGCGACCGCCTGCTGGGACAGCGCGTGCGCGAGCTGATGCGCGGGCCGGCCGATAGTGAAGCGGGATCGCACGCTACGGCGCCGCGTGCTGCATCGAACACCGCCGACGCGCTGGCATCTGCGCTCAACGTATCGGCCCGCACCTTGCATCGCCAGTTGAAGGACGAAGGCACGTCGCTGCAGTCGATCAAGAACGAGGTGCGTCGCGACGAGGCGCAACGGCAATTGCGCCGCACGACAAAGCCGATCAAGCAGATCGCGCTGGCAGTGGGCTTTCGCAACGAGAAAAGCTTCGCGCGCGCGTTCCGCGACTGGACCGGCATGACACCGGGAGCGTTTCGGCGACCCGCCGAATAGTCGGATTACTCCGTCCTGATGTCTTCAGGCGATCGGGTCGATGCCGGCGAGCGCGTCGGCGATCGGTTGCGCCTCGGTCGGCCGCACCAGTCGCGCCACTTCGCGTCCGTCCTGCAGAAAGATCAGCGTCGGCCAAAGCCGGACGTTGAACGAGCGGCCGAGAGGCCGGCCGCTGCCGTCTTCGACCTTGATGTGTTCGACATGCGGATGGCCGGCGAACGCTTCGACGATGACGGGCTGCGCCGCCTTGCAGATGCCGCACCAGTTGGTGCCGAACTCGACGACCGCAGCGCCCTTCAGCGCATCGATGGCGGTGCGCTCGGGTTGTTGGGTCTGGTAGGCGGAGGGGGTGGTCATGACGTTCCTTTCTGGCAACGAACTCATTGCACCAGAAAGGCGGGGGCTCCGCACGTCAGCGGGGCGCCCGCCAGGCGGCCAGCACATCGGGTAATTGCGACATGTCGGTGAACACCACGCTGGCGCCGACGGCGCGCATCGCGTCGGGGTCGCTGTGGCCGAGCCCCGCCATGCCGGGCGGGCTGTAGCCGAACACCGTGGCACCGGCCGCTACGCCCGCGGTCACGCCGGTGACGGTGTCTTCGACGACGGCGCAGCGGACCGAGTCGGCGCCCAGCGCGGCGGCCGCCGCCAGGTAGACATCCGGAAACGGCTTGCTGCGCGGCGTGTCGTGGCCGCTGAAGACGCGGCCGGCAAAGAAGTCGTGCAGACCGACCTTGACCAGCTGGAACTCGACCTTGTGCAGATCGGCCCCTGAAGCGCAGGCGATACGCCCGCCCGCCAGCGCATGCACCCGTCGCACAGCATCGACCGCGCCGGGGATGGCGAGCAGATCGGCATGCAGCGCGATGTTGCGGCGCTCGCGAAAGCCGGAGAGCCATTCAGGTGTGATGGCGAAACCGGTGCGCGCCTCGATCAGCGCGGCTTCATCCCTGACGGCCTTGCCAGTGAAAGTCCGCATCGATTCTTCGGTGCTGAGCTTCCAGCCCAGCTCGCCCAGCATTTCGGCGAGCACGCGATTGGTGATGGGCTCGGAGTCGACCAGCACGCCGTCGCAGTCGAACAGCACCGCATCGAAGGGGAGGTCACTCATGGAGCGATGACCGATCAGTACCGCGTGCCGTCGACGTAGTACCAGCGCTCTTCCTCGCGAACGAAGCGGCTGCGCTCGTGCAAACGGGTGGCGACGCCGGCAGCGTCGCGCTGGCGCGCCACGAACTCGACTTCGGCATGGTCAGCGTCGAGCACGGAGCGCGAGCGCACGTCGAGTCCGAGCCATTTGACGCCGGGCTCGAAGGTGACTTGCGACGGCCGGTGGCCCTGCGCCCACGTGGCGAGCAGGTAGTCGGCGCGTTCGTTGACGAAGGCGGTGTAGCGCGAGCGCATGAGCGATTCGGCGTCGGGCGCGGGCGTGATGTCGAAGTCGTCGAGGTAGCGCCCGCAGCACAGGGCGTAGGTAAACGGCTTCTCGCGGCGGTCGCGACGGCCGCAAGGACAGGGGGCGGGAGGGGGCGTGGTGGCGCTCATGAGGTCCTCCATTGGAACACCCCGCGCACCCTGCTCGCCAGCCACCCCGTCGGGCACCCGTTAAAGCTCAGGCCAATGCCCGCTGGATGATCAGCTTCTGGATGTCCGAGGTGCCTTCGTAAATCTGGCAAACGCGCACGTCGCGGTAGATGCGTTCCAGAGGAAAGTCGTTCACATAGCCGTAACCGCCGAGCGTCTGGATGGCCGCGCTACAGACTTTTTCGGCCATTTCGCTGGCGAAGAGCTTGGCCATCGCGGCTTCTTTCAGGCACGGCAGGCCGGCGTCGCGCAGGCTCGCTGCGTGCCAGATGAGCTGGCGCGCGGCTTCGAGCTGCGTGGCACATTCGGCCAGCCGAAAGCCCACGGCCTGCTGTTGGAAGATGCTGCCGCCAAAGGCCTGGCGATCCTTGGCATAGGCCAGCGCCACGTCGAACGCGCTGCGCGCCATGCCGACGCTCTGCGCGGCAATGCCGATACGGCCACCTTCGAGCCCGCCCAACGCGATCTTGTAGCCCTCGCCTTCTTGCCCGATGAGGTTTTCAGCCGGGATGCGGCAGCCGTCGAAATTGATCTGCGCCGTGTCGCTGGAGTGCTGGCCGAGCTTTTCTTCGAGCCGCGCGACGTTGTAGCCCGGCGCATCGGTCGGCACGATGAACGCGCTCATGCCGCGCTTGCCGGCACCCCTGTCGGTGACCGCGATGACGATGGCCAGCTGGCCGTTCTTGCCGCTGGTGATGAATTGCTTGACGCCGTCGATCACGTAGCCGTGGGCATCCTTGCGCGCGGTGGTGCGCAGGCTCGACGCGTCGCTGCCAGCCTGCGGCTCCGTCAGGCAAAAGGCGCCGAGCATGTGGCCCTGCGCCAGTGGCTGCAGCCACTTCTTTTTTTGCTGCGCGTTGCCGTAGCGCATGAGGATGGCGTTGACCGGGCAATTGGTCACGCTGATGGCCGTGCTGGTGCCGCCATCGCCAGCCGCGATTTCTTCGAGCACCAATGCCAGCGTGACGTAGTCGAGCCCGGCGCCGCCGTCTTCTTCGGGCACGCAGATGCCGTAGGCGCCGAGTGCGGCGAGGCCGGCGTGCGCCGCCTTGGGGAACGCGTGCTCGCGGTCCCATGCAGGCGCGTGCGGCCACAGTTCGGCCTGCGAAAAATCGCGTACCGCGTCGCGGATCGCTTCCTGGTCGGGGGTCAGCAGCATGTCGTGTCTCCGAGATCTGTTATTTGCCCGCGCCGAGATCCATGATCATCCGCGCGGTCATGTAGAGCCGACGCGGAATGGCGTCGATCATCACGTACTCGGCCTTGTCGCTGTGATACCCGGAGCCTGGCAGTCCCATGCTCTCGATCACCGGCTTGCCCGACAGCGCTGCGTAGGCCGCATCGGTGCCGCCGCCGGTACGCTCTTCGATTTCGACCATGCCGCCAGCTTCACGATAGAAGCCGGCAGCCTTTTCGACCAGCTTCCTGCCGCCCTCGCCCGCGTTGAACGCCGGGCGGCCGCGGGTGACGACGATTTCAACCTCGGAGCCGGACACCTTCTTGTTCTGCGCCCGCTCTTCGAGCGTCTTCATCGCCGCTTCGAAATCTTCGTTGCGCGCATAGCGCACGTCGGCATTCAGCGTGGCGCTGTCGGGGATGACGTTATTGACGGTGCCGGCCTTGGCGATGGTCCAGTTGAAGCGAAGGCCTTTGGATTTGTCGTCGATGTCCATCGTGCGCAGCACCAGGTCCGATGCCTCGACCAGCGCGTTGACACCCGCTTCTGGCGCCTCGCCCGCGTGCGAGGTCTTGCCCTTGATGTTGGCCTGCACATAGGCGATGCCCGAGGTGCCGAGCGTCATCTTTTCGACCTCGGCGCTGGTCGGCTCGAACGACAGCACGTAGTCGGCCAGCCGCGCCTCCTGCTCGATCAACTCGCGCGACCCGAAGGAGCCTTTTTCTTCGTCGGTATTGAATAGCACGGTGATGATGCCGTAGTCGCGCACGCCATAGTCCTTCAGCAGTTTGAGCGTGTGCAGGATGACAGCGGTGCCGCCCTTGTCGTCGGCGATGCCGGGGCCATAAGCGCGCGCGCCTTCGAGGCGAAACGGCGACTTGGCCAAAGTGCCTTTCGGGTAGACGGTGTCCATGTGCGAGAGCAGCAGAAGGTTCTTGCCGCCCTTGCCTTTCAGCTTGCCGACGAGGTTGTCACCGACCACGCCAGCGGCCGCCTTGCTGCGCGTCACGCTGAAACCCAGCGCTTTCAGTTCGCCTTCGAGCAGATTGCCGACCGCGGCGATGCCCTGGGCATCACCCGTGCCGGTCTCGATGTTGACCAGGCGCTGCAAGGTCTTGAGCACAGCCTGCTGCTCTGCCGTGGCGGCATCGAACAGTACGTTGTCTCGCCTCTGCGCGAACGCCGTTGTCTGCACGAACACGCCCGCAAGCACGATGGCGAGGATGGCGACCAGGCTTCGCTTCAAGCACGAACCCATTCAGATCAGTTCGATCGCGACCGCGGTGCCTTCACCGCCGCCAATGCACAGCGTCGCGACGCCGCGCTTCTTGCCGCGCGATTGCAGCGCATGGATGAGCGTGACCATGATGCGAGCGCCGCTCGCGCCGATCGGGTGGCCCAGCGCGCAGGCGCCGCCGTGCACGTTGACGATGTCATGCGCGACGTCGAGCTCTTTCATGAGCGCCATCGGCACCACGGCGAAGGCCTCGTTCACTTCCCACAGATCGACGTCTTTCACGCCCCAGCCGGTCTTCTTGAAAAGCTTGGCGACAGCACCGACTGGTGCGGTCGAGAACCACTCGGGTTGCTGTGCATGGGTCGCGTGACCGACCAGCCGTGCGATCGGCCTGGCGCCGATCTTCTTTGCATGTGACTCGGTCATCATGACCAGCGCCGCAGCGCCGTCGTTGATCGAAGAGCTGGATGCGGCGGTGATGGTGCCGCCGTCTTTCTTGAAGGCCGGCTTGAGCGTGGCGATCTTGTCGAGCTTGACCTTGCCCGGGCCTTCGTCGATGGCGACGATCGTTTCACCGCTGCGGCCCTTGACCGTTACCGGTGTGATCTCGGCCTTGAACAAGCCATCGGCCGTGGCGTGGCGCGCGCGCTCCACGCTGGCGGTGGCGAAGGCATCCTGCTGCTCTCGGGTGAAGTTGTACTTGGCTGCGCAGTCTTCACCGAAGGTGCCCATCGAGCGACCCGGCTGGTAGGCGTCTTCCAGGCCGTCGAGCATCATGTGGTCGAAGATGCGGTCGTGGCCCATGCGGTAGCCGCCACGACCCTTGAGCATCAGGTAGGGCGCATTGGTCATGCTCTCCATGCCGCCCGCGACCATGACGTCGTGCGTGCCGGCCAGCAGCATGTCGTGCGCGAACATCGCGGCCTTCATGGCCGAGCCGCACATCTTGCTGAGCGTGACGGCCCCCGCGCTATCGGGCAGGCCGCCCTTGTAGGCCGCCTGGCGTGCCGGTGCCTGGCCTTGGCCAGCCATCAGGCAGTTGCCGAAGAGCACTTCACCGACCGTGGCGGCGTCGATGCCGGCGCGCTCGACAGCTGCCTTGATGGCGGCACCACCAAGATCGTGCGCGGCGAGTGAAGAAAAGTCGCCTTGAAAGGCGCCCATGGGGGTGCGGGCGGCGCCGACGATGACGATGGATTCGGACATGAGGATCTCCTTGGAGGAACGGCCAGCCAGCCGCGGGTTTATGGATCGAGTAACAGGCCGCGTCGCGCTGATCGGCAGGATGAGGTCAGCCGAAAGAGCGCGAGTGCGTCGGCCGGCGGATCAGCCGGTCGCCTTGGCCGTGTCGGGCGCCGGCGCAGTGCTGGTCTCCGGCGGCCTGCTCCACTTGTAGCGAATACGCTGCACCGCAGCGCGGTACTGATTGTCGAGTGGCTTGCTGCCGTCGACGTCGAAGCCCAGGTCTTGCAGCAAGCCGTCGTGCACGCCGAAGGTCCAGCCATGCACCCGCACCGACTGGCCGCGGCTCCAGGCGTCGACCATCACGGTGCTGACCGACACGTTGACCACCTGCTCGGCGACGTTGAGTTCGCACAGCGCATCGGCCCGGACTTCCGGCGGAAAGGTTTCGAGCATCACGCGGTGCCGGTCGCGCACGTCCTGGATGTGGCGGATCCAGTTATCGGCAATGCCGATGCGCGCGCCCTCCAGCGCGGCCTGTACGCCCGAGCAACCGTAGTGACCCACCACCATGATGTGCTCGACCTTCAGACGCTCCACGGCGAACTGGATCGCCGACAGCGCGTTCAGGTCGGAGTGGACGACGATGTTGGCGACGTTGCGGTGCACGAAAACCTCGCCCGGCTCCAGCCCGGTGATCTGGTTGGCCGGCACCCGGCTGTCGGAGCAGCCGATCCACATGTAGCGTGGCGTCTGCTGCTTCACCAGGCCGGTGAAAAAGCCGGGCCGGTCGCGTTCCATTTGTGCAGCCCAGGACCGGTTGTGGGCAAAGAGGTCTTCGAGTGATTCAGGCATGGCGATATTGTGGCTAAGGTAAGGGTTCAACGGGAAGGTTCAGCGGCCAGGAACTTTGCGGGAACGTGCCAGGGTGGCCCGCGCTTTTTTCTCGTGGGCACGCACTTCTTCGAGGTTGGCCTGCAGCTCACCCAGTTGCGCTTCGAGCTGCTCCCGGTGGCTGCCGAGCACACCCAGGAACTTTTCGAGTTGCGCCTCGGTGTCGCGCGGGCTGTCGTACATGTCGAGAATGTCTTTGGCCTCCGTCAGGCTCAGGCCCAGGCGCTTGGCGCGCAGCGTGAGCGTGAGCCGGGCCCGGTCGCGCGCGCTGTAGATGCGTTGCAAGCCGGAGCGCCCCGGTGCGAGCAGGCCCAGGTCCTCGTAGAAGCGGATGGCTCGCGTCGTGAGGTCGAACTCCTTGGCGAGCTCGCTGATGGTGAAGGTCTGCGTCGGCATGAAGAGAAAAGGACGTTCCGGCGGCGACAGCGGGATGGTCGCGCACTGCCTACAATGTGGCGTCACATCATGACGTTTACGTAAACGTCAATCTTACATGAACCTCCTAGAACGCGAACTCCATTACACCCTGGGCGACACCCTCCCCGAAGTCGGCGAGGCGCTCGCAGTGGCGCCCGGCGTGCGTTGGATTCGCATGACGCTGCCCTTCGCGCTCAATCACATCAACCTCTGGCTGCTGCGCGATTCCATCGACGGGGTCGAGGGCTGGACGGTGGTCGATTGCTGCATCGCTCGGGACGAGTCCCGCGCGCAGTGGGAGCAGATCTTCGAGACGCAGTTGCAGGGTATGCCGATCCTGCGCGTCATCGTCACGCACATGCACCCCGACCACATCGGTCTGGCCGACTTCATCTGCAAGCGCTGGAACGCGCCGCTCTGGATCAGCGCCACCGACTACAACGTGGCCCGCTTGCTCACGAGCAAAACCAGCAGCGACAGCGGTGCCGGCGGCGACATGGCGGCTGACTTTCTCGTCATGCATGGCGTGACGAATGCCGAAGTCATCGCGGAGATTCGCAGTCGCAACAGCTACTACGCCGACATGGTGCCCGCCGTGCCGGACACCTACGTGCGGATGATGGACGGCGACACCGTGATGATCGGCGGGCACGCATGGCGCTGCATCAGCGGTTACGGCCACGCGCCCGAACACATCGCGCTGTACTGCGCCGACCTCAACCTGCTGATCGGCGGCGACATGATGCTGCCACGCATCTCGACCAACGTCAGCGTGCATGCGGGCGAGCCGGAAGCCAACTCGCTGCGGCTCTTTCTCGACAGCATCGTCAAGTTCAACGTCCTGCCGGCCGACGCGCTCGGCCTGCCTTCGCACGGCAAGCCGTTCACCGGCATTCATCGCCGTGTGGAGCAGTTGCAGGAGCACCATCGCGACCGGCTGGCCGAACTGATGGAGGGGTGCGCGGAGCGTCCGCTGAGCGCGGCCGAGGGCATGCTCATCATGTTCAAGCGCGAGCTCGATTCGCACCAGATGACCTTCGCGATGGGCGAGACGGTGGCGCATCTGAACATGCTGATGTTCGAAGGACAGCTCAAGCGCACGCGCGGTGCCGACGGCGTCTACCGCTTCGGGCTTCCGACCACTTGAGTCCGCGCAACGCAGCCACCTAAACTCGCGGCATGGACATGCTTGCTCAGTTGCGCGCGGGCCGGCTGGCAGGTGCGCAGCGGCTGGCTTTGTCGTGCGGACTCACCGAGTTTCCGCGCGAGATTTTTGCGCTTGCCGATTCGCTCGAAGTGCTCGACCTGTCGGGCAATGCGCTCGATTCGCTGCCCGACGACCTCGGGCGGCTGCACAAGCTGCGGGTGCTCTTCTGCTCGAACAACCGCTTCACGACGTTGCCGGAATCGATCGGGCAATGCAGTCAGCTCGACATCGTCGGCTTCAAGGCGAACCGCATTCGAAAGGTGCCCTCGCATGCGCTACCCCCCTCGCTGCGTTGGCTGATCCTGACGGACAACGCGATCGAGGCACTGCCCGCTTCGGTCGGCGCCTGCGCCCGCATGCAGAAGCTGATGCTGGCGGGCAACCGATTGAGCGCGTTGCCCGATTCGATGGCGTCGCTGCAAAACCTGGAGCTGCTGCGCATCTCGGCCAATGCGTTCGAGACGGTGCCGTCGTGGCTGCTCTCGCTGCCGCGCCTGTCGTGGCTGGCTGTTAGCGGCAATCCATTCTGCGAGCGTGCCGAGCATGACGTGGCGGCGAGCACTGCCATCCCGCAGGTCGACTGGCGCCGCCTGGCGCTGGGTGCCAAGCTCGGTGAAGGCGCATCGGGCGTGATCTACCAGGCCGCGCTCGGCGGCCAAGACGGTGAGCGCAACGACGGTGAAGGCAACGACCGAAAGCGACCCGTCGCGGTCAAGCTCTTCAAGGGCGCAGTCACCAGCGACGGCTGGCCGCACAGCGAGATGGCCGCCTCGCTCGCCGCCGGCTCGCACCCCAATCTCGTTTCGGCACAGGGGCAGATTACCGGGCACCCGGATGGCACCGACGGGTTGCTGATGGCGCTGGTAGATCCGGCGTATCGCAACCTCGCTGGTCCCCCCAGCTTCGCTTCCTGTACGCGGGATGTGTATTCACCAGATGCCAAGTGGTCGCTGCCGGCCGCGCACCGGATGGCACGGGGCATCGCGTCGGCGATGGCGCATCTGCACGCGCACGGCATCGTGCATGGCGACCTGTACGCGCACAACATCCTGTTCGAGGCTGATGGCACGGCGCTGCTCGGCGACTTCGGCGCAGCGGCCATGACCGGCAGTCTGGGTGTGGCGCAATCTCTCGCGCTGCAACGACTGGAGGTGCGCGCCTTCGGCTGCCTGCTCGAAGAGCTGGCGGAACGATGCGATGCGGCCGGCCCCTTGCCCGACGGCTTGCAGACGCTTGCAACACGTTGCTTGCAGCCCGACATCGGCGCGCGGCCGTCGTTCAGCGAACTGGAAACAGCACTCGCCGGGGCGAGCATGTGAAGCCCGCACTACCGCTGCCCACGCGCGACGGCGTCGGCCCGAGTTGTGTCGGTTTGCCGACCGGCCCGTGGCCGACCATCACCGACTTTCTGGTCGAGCGTTTTCCGGCCATCGACCGCGCGACATGGATCGGGCGAATGAACGCCGGGACCGTCGTCGACGAGCACGGAGAGCGAGTCACGGCCGACCGGCACTACCAGGCACCGCTGCGCGTCTACTACTACCGCACGCTCGATGCAGAGCCCCGTATTCCGTTCGACGAGGCGGTGCTGTTCCATGACGAACACCTTGTCGTCGCCGACAAGCCGCCCTTTTTGCCGGTCACGCCGGGCGGCAAGTTCCTGCAAGAGAGCCTTCTGGTCCGGCTCAAGCGCAAGCTGGGAATCGACGATCTGGCGCCATTGCACCGCATCGACCGCGGCACGGCGGGGCTGGTGTTGTTCTCTGTGCAGCCGCAGACGCGCGCCGCGTACACGAGCCTGTTCGCCGATCGCGCGGTCGAAAAGCGATACGAGGCAATCGTGACGTGGCCCGCAGGCGCATCGGTGCCAAGCGTGTATCGCAGCCAGCTGGTGGACGACGACGACCACTTCATGCGCGTGAAAGAAGTCGAAGGCGAGCCGAATTCCGAGACACATCTATCACTGCGCGAAGTGCGTGGCGAGCGCGCTTTGCTCGACCTCGCCCCCGTCACCGGCCGCAAGCACCAGCTACGGGTGCATTGCATGGCGCTGGGCGTGCCGATCGTCGGCGACCCGATCTACCCGACGCTGATGCCGGCGGACAGCGACGACTTCGACAAACCGCTGCAACTGCTCGCGAAATCCGTCGCCTTCCGCGATCCGGTGACTGGCGAGCCCCGACGCTTCGAAAGCCCGCGCGCGCTGGCGCTTTGAACGACGAGAACGACGCCCGAAACGGGGTCTCGGGGGAGCGCTCTGGCGCCAAGGTGACGCGCCAGCGCCGCATCGCGCACTAAGCTTTGCCGGCAAATTTTTCAAACAAGTTCAGGAGACATCAATGGACACCAGCAACCTCTTTTCGCTCAAAGGGCGCACCGCGCTCATCACCGGCGGCTCGCGCGGCATCGGCCGCATGATCGCCGAGGGCTATCTGGCTCAGGGCGCACGCGTCTATATCTCGGCGCGCAAAGCAGCGGCTTGCGACCAGACCGCCAAGGAGCTTTCGGCCTTCGGCACCTGCATTTCGCTGCCCGCCGATGTGTCGACGCTGGCCGGCGCGCAGGCGCTGGTCGATGCCTACGCCAAGCATGAAAGTTCGCTCGACATCCTGGTCAACAACGCCGGCGCTGCCTGGGGCGCGCCTTATGACGAGTTCCCGGAGAGCGGCTGGGACAAGGTGGTCGATCTCAACCTGAAGGCGCCGTTCTTTCTGACGCAGGCCCTGACACCGATGCTGAAGAAGGCTGCGACCGACCACTTGGCGAAGGTGATCAACATCGCGTCGATCGACGGCATTTCGGTCAACCCGCAGGAGACGTATTCGTACGCGGCGAGCAAAGCCGGCCTGATCCAGTTGACGCGCCGCATGGCATTGCGGCTCGCTCAAGACCGCATCGTGGTGAGCGCGATCGCGCCGGGCGCGTTTGCATCGGACATGAACAAGGATGCGCGTGACCACGGAGACGAGGTGAAGGGGCGCATCCCGGCCGGTCGCATCGGCACGCCGGAAGACATGGCGGGCGCTGCGATTTATCTGGCCTCGCGCGCGGGCGACTACGTGATGGGATCGACCCTCGTCGTCGACGGCGGCGTCACTCACGCCCGGTAGCCATAGGCGCTAAAGACGAGGGATCGTCTCGTCTTTGAGGTGCCGACGAAGCTGCTGGTAGTCGGGCATGACGCTCTCGACCGTCTCCCAGAAGCGCTGGCTGTGGTCCATCACGCGCAGATGACTCAGCTCGTGCGCGACCACGTAGTCGATCACGGGCAGGCGGAAATGGATGAGGCGCCAGTTCAGGCGGATCGAACCGTCGCTGCTGGCGCTGCCCCATCTTGTCGCAGCATTCGACAGTGACAGCTTTTTCCACCGCACACCGAGCTTCGGCGCGTAGGCATCGAGGCGCTCGGTGAACAGGCGGCGCGCCTGGCGCGTGAGCCACGCTTGCGCCGCGTCGCGGATCTGATCCGGATTGGCGTTGTTTGCCACCGCGAGACGCAAAGTTCGCGCGCCGTTCGCATCGAGTTCCGCATCGAGCACGGCGCCCACACCTTTGAAGCCGTGGCGCGGATCGAGTTGCACCACAACAGGCTCGCCTAGAAACGGAAAGGTCGCACCGTCTTTCCATTCGATGCGCGAAGCTTCGACGCGCGCGTGACGCTCTTGCGTTTCAGCCAGCTTGCGGACGATCCAGTCGGCTTTTTCCAGCACAGCCGCATCGACATCGCGCAGCGTGACCCAGCGCGGGGCGCGCACCGACAGTCCCTCGGCGCCGACCACGAAACCGATGGTGCCGCGCTTGCCACGGGTGAACTCGTAGCCGACGCGCGCATGGCCGACTACCACTTCGCGCGTGGCACGGGGGTGAATGAAACGGGCGTGGGACAACACGTCCTTGAGCGGCACAGAGGGAGCGACCGGTGCGTGTGGCACCGAGTTCGACGGCGACTGCGACTGCGACAGTGGAAGCAACGGTGTGGACTGCTGCAGCTTCGGCGCTTGGGTTGGCGGCAAGTCATCGACAACCAGATCGACGTCCGCCTCGGGCACGTTGAACAAATCGAGCGTGAACTGCAGGAGGCCGCGCATGGAGGTTCTTGTCAGGCGGCGGCTACGGCTGCGGCGTACGCTTCCGGGTCGAGCCGACGCATCTCGGATTCGATCCAGGCCTCGACCTCGCGCATCAGCTCGTCGGGCTTGCGGCCGACGCTCGGAATCGCCGGGCCGATCGACACATCGACGATGCCGGGCCGCTTGATGAAGGCCTTGCGCGGCCATACCCTGGCCGAGGTGACGGCCACCGGAATGACTGGAACGCCAGTCTCGCAAGCGAGTCGCGTACCGCCGTTTTTGTAGGTACCCTTCTGGCCTCGCGGAATGCGCGTGCCTTCCGGGAACATGATGATCCAGATGCCTTGTGCCAACAGCACACGCCCTTGGCTCACGACCTTGTTGAAGGCCTGCGTCTTCTGGCTCCGATCGATGTGGATCATGTCGAGCCGCGCCATCGCCCAGCCGAAAAATGGCACGTAGATCAGTTCCTTCTTGAACACGAAGGCGAGCGGATGCGGCATCAGCGTCGGCATCAAAAACGTCTCGAGCGTCGACTGGTGCTTGACCAGCAGCACGGCGCCGGCAAGCTGATCGGTCGGCAGGTTTTCCATGCCGGTGACGCGGGTGCGAATGCCGAGCAAAACCCGCGCTCCGCCGATCGCCCAACGCAGCCAGCGCTCGGCCATCCAGTACAGTGGAATGCCGCGTTTCCAAAGCGAGCTGACGCACATGATGATGCCCCAGGGGACCACGGTGACCAGCATCCAGAGGGCATGAAGCAGGGAGCGAACGAAAGCCATCAGATCGCCACCTGCAGTTCAGCCTGCTTCTTCGCTTCGCGCACCAGCAGGAAGTCTACGAAGGCGGCGAGATCGTCGTGCACCATCGTTTTGGCCGGGTACTCCGGCGGCAGTTCGACGCCGCGGCACGCAGCGCCCATGCCGGTCAACACCAGGTGTGGTTCGCAGCCGACCGACGCGCCGGCTTGCAGATCGCGCAGGCTGTCGCCGCAAGTCGGCACGTTGGCCAGGTCGACGCCGTAGCGGTCGCCGATTTGCCGGAACAGACCCGCCTTGGGCTTGCGGCAATTGCAGTTCTCGTCCGGGCTGTGCGGGCAATAGAAAACCGCATCGACACGACCGCCGACACTGGCCAGCATCTTGTGCATCTTGGCGTGCATCAGGTTGAGCGACGCCACGTCGAACAGACCGCGCCCCAGGCCCGACTGGTTCGATGCGATCACCACATGCCACCCAGCGTGGTTGAGTCGCGCCACCGCTTCGAGCGCGCCGGGCAGCGGCGTCCATTCGACGTCGCTCTTGACGAAGTCGTCGCGGTTCACGTTGATGGTGCCGTTGCGGTCGAGGATGACGAGTTTCATGGATTGGCTTTCGCCTCGCTGTGGCGTCGGTTGATCCAGACGCCGATGTGTTCAAGAGGATATTTGGCGCTGTCGAGCAGTGAGAGACGCTCTTTAAGGATCACGGCCGAAAGCAAATCGCTTCTCGGAAGTTCGCGAACGAAGTCAGCGTCCTTCTCGCGACCGGCGACGCATTTGGATAGCGCCAGATCGTGAAGGTCCGGGCAAGTCGCGGTGACCTCGCCGATGTAATGAAGGCTTGCCCTTTTCATCCAGTCCGCAGGCATCACAGCAGTCTCTGGCCCGACACCGTCGGCGAAATAGCCGAAGGTTTCATGAAAGCTCGAATGCATGCCGATCGCGCCGTCGATCAGGTCGGCACGCTCCGGATGCATGGCAGGGTAAAGGTCTACCTCGCGTGAAATCAGCAAGGCCGCCGGCGGCTCGTCCAGCAGCAGCAAGATCGCCTGGCTCCCGACCACCACCAGTGAGTTCTCTTGCGTGATAGCGGCCGCAGCCCGGAGGACATGTTGGAGTTCTTCCAGCTTCATTGCGACAGCGCTACATATCCGCGCGACTGCGAAAGCAACGCGGTGCGCTCGCGCTGCGTTACAAGCACGCCCAGCGGAGAAACACTTCGCATGAGCTGCCCGTGATCGGTTTCCGACAAAGCGGCCCGCGCCAATGCATCCGGCTCGTCAGACAGCAGTTGTTCCCATTCGGACCACAGAGCATCCGAGCGTGTTTCGCCGGCCTGTGAGCGCCAGCGCGTCAAAGTTTGCCGGACACGGGCGTTCAACGTCGGATCGGCGCGCAACGCATCGATGGCCCGCCTGTGCAAAGCGAGCGAAAAGTGGTCGAGTTGCAGTTGGCGGTTCATCGAGACGATTATCGAGCGCTCGGCCTTACGCCGCCAGCCGTTCCAGTTGCGCCACCCGGTTCATTGCCTCGTGCAACGACTTCAACAGGCCGAGCCGGTTGAGGCGCAGGTCGGCTTGCTCGGCGTTGACCATCACGCCGTCGAAGAAGGCATCGACCGGCGCGCGCAGCGCGGCCAGCGTCTGCAATGACGCGGTGTAGTCGCCTGCATCGAACTGGGCGTTGGCTGCCGGGACAACGTTTGCCATGGCGGCGTAGAGCGCCTTTTCTGCGGGCTCCTGCAGCAACAACTCGCTGACGTGCGCGTCTGCGTCGGGCGCCTTCTTCAGGATGTTGCCGATGCGCTTGTTGGCGGCGGCAAGTGCGGGGGCCTCAGGCAGCGCGGCGAAGGAGCGGACGGCGGCGAGTCGAGCGGGAATGGTCGACCACTCGCCGAGCTTGTGCGCGTGCAGCGCGGCGTCGACTTCGACCGCCGTATAGCCTTCATCCCTGAAGTAGCCCTTGAGCCGTTCGATGATGAATTGGTCCAACTCGACCGATCGGTCCTCGAGCAAGCCGGGCTTGAATGCAGCGAATGCGAGCCGCGTCAATTCGTAGAAGTGCAACGGCAATGCGCGCTCGACCAACATGCGTCCGACACCCAACGCATGCCGCCGCAGCGCGAACGGATCGCGATCACCCGTTGGCAAATTACCGATCCCGAACATGCCGACCAACGTCTCCAGCTTGTCCGCCAACGCGACCACCACGCCCACATCGCCACGCGGCAAAGTGTCGCCGGCGAAGCGCGGCTTGTAGTGGTCTTCGATGGCGTCTGCCACCGATGCGTCGAGTCCGTCGTGCAGCGCGTAATAGCGCCCCATCGTGCCTTGCAACTCGGGGAACTCGCCGACCATGTCGGTGACCAGATCGGCCTTGGCCAATTGGGCGGCCTGCACCGCGCGCGCCGGCAGCGTGGCGTCGCCGGTCGATGCAGCGAGCAGCTGGGCGATGCCCTCCGCGATCTGCATTACGCGCACGACTCGCTCGCCCTGCGTCCCGAGCTTGTTGTGATAGATCACCTTGCCCAGCGACTCGACGCGCGACGCCAGTGATTTCTTGCGATCCTGGTCGAAGAAGAACTTGGCGTCGGCCAGGCGCGGGCGAATCACGCGCTCGTTGCCTTGCACCACCGCGCTCGTGTCGTCCGGGCTGATGTTGCTGACGACGAGAAACTTGTTCGTCAACTTGCCGGCGCCATCGAGCAGCGGAAAGTACTTCTGGTTGGCCTTCATCGTGAGGATGAGGCACTCTTGCGGTACGTCGAGAAACTCCGGCTCGAAGCTGCAGACCAGCACGTTCGGCCGCTCGACCAGGGCCGTCACTTCATCGAGCAGCGCATCGTCGTCGATCGGCACCGAGTCGCTGCCGACCTTGACGGCCGCTGCGGCGAGTTGTCGCTCGATCTCGGCGCGGCGCTGGTCGAAGCCGGCGATGACCGCGCCTTCTTCGGCCAACTGTTGCGCATAGCTGTCGGCATCACGCAAGACAACCGGATCGGCCGAGGCTTCGAAGCGATGGCCATGCGTGTCGCGACCGGACTTGAGGCCGAGCGCTTCTATGGCGACCACATCCGCGCCGTGCAACGCCACCAGTCCATGCGCGGGGCGCACGAAGCTGACGCTGGTCCAGCCGGGCATCGCGCTGCCTTCTTTTAGCTGGTAGCTCATGACCTTGGGGATCGGCAGCTTGGCGATCGCTTCGGCCAGTGCCTTTTGCAGACCTTCGGCCAGGCTCGCACCTTTGGCGGTGCTTTCGTAGAACAGCGCTTCGGCCTTGCCGTCGACCGCGCGCTTCAATCCCGCCACGGCAGACGCGTCGGCGCCCAACGCGGCGAGGCGCTTCAGCAGGGCCGGTGTGGCATTGCCCGCGGCATCGATGCCGACCGCGACCGGCATCAGCTTCTGCGAGACAGCCTTGTCGGCGGCCACCGCGGCCACCTGCGTCAAATGCGCAGCAAGGCGGCGCGGCGAGGCGTAAGCCGTCAGGGTCGAAGCTGCCTCCGCCAAGCCCTGCAAGACCAGTTGATCGCGCAGCACGCCTGCGAACGCATCGCCAAGCTTCTTCAATACTTTCGGCGGCAGCTCCTCGACGAACAGTTCGACGAGCAGATTGCGTTTGTTGTCAGCACTCATTGCTCAGGCCGCCTTCTTCAGGACGGGCATCTGCGCGACCCATTCGCGCGGCGCCATCGGAAAACCGAGACGCTCGCGACTCTCGTAATAACTCTGCGCCACGCTGCGCGCGAGGTTGCGAATGCGGCCGATGTAGGCCGCGCGTTCGGTCACGCTGATGGCGCCGCGCGCGTCGAGCAAATTAAAGCTGTGTGCGGCTTTGAGTACTTGCTCGTAAGCCGGCAGCGCGAGCTGTTCGGTCATCAGATGTTTCGCCTGCTTTTCGTGCGCGTCGAATGCGGTGAACAAAAAGTCCGCGTCGCTGTGCTCGAAGTTATAGGTCGACTGTTCGACCTCGTTCTGCTTGTAAACATCGCCGTAGGTCAAGCCATCGGTCCATGTCAGGTTGTAGACGTTGTCGACGCCTTGCAGGTACATCGCAAGCCGCTCCAGCCCATAGGTGATCTCGCCGGTGATCGGCTTGCAGTCGATGCCGCCGACCTGCTGGAAGTAGGTGAACTGCGTCACCTCCATGCCGTTGAGCCAGACCTCCCAGCCCAGGCCCCAGGCACCGAGCGTCGGGTTTTCCCAATCGTCCTCGACGAAGCGAATGTCGTTTTTTTTCAGGTCGAAGCCGAGAGCGGTCAGCGAGCCCAAGTACAGCTCGAGGATGTTCGACGGGGCCGGCTTCAGCACGACCTGGTACTGGTAATAGTGCTGCAGCCGATTCGGGTTTTCGCCGTATCGACCGTCCTTCGGCCGCCGGCTCGGCTGCACGTACGCGGCCTTCCATGGCTCCGGCCCGAGCGCCCGCAAAAACGTGGCGGTGTGCGAGGTACCGGCACCGACTTCCATGTCGAGCGGCTGAAGCAACGCACAGCCCTGGTCGGCCCAGTACGACTGCAGTTTGAGAATGATTTGTTGGAAGGTCAGCATGTAGAACCGAGGCGCCCCGCGCGGTTGCGCAAGCAGCCACAGATTTTACGGGCCGGGCCAAACCGCGCCCGCCAAGCAAAAAGCCGCAGCGCAGTTGCGCTACGGCTTCGTCCATCCCGCATTTGTCAAAGACACCGCAGGACCGGCTTCGCCGGACTGCTGGTGTCGCCCCCGGTCAGGGGAGTGGGCGCTGTGACACGAAGTGCACAGCAACCTGGGGGGCGAGCTAATACTCCCAGAAGATGCGCTGCAATTCCTTGGTGTCCGTGGTCTTGGTCATTGCCACCATCGCCAGGATGCGCGCCTTCTGCGGGCGCAGGTCGTGCGCGACGACCCAGTCGTACTTGTCGTCCGGCTGCTCGGCATTGCGGATCACGAAGCCATCGGGCACGCGCGAAGAGCGGATCACGACGATGCCGTCGGAGCGCACCTTCTGCAGGTACGGCACGATGCGATCGGCCACCGAGCCGTTGCCCGGACCGCCGTGGATCAGCGCCTTGATTCCGCTCTTCCCGAGCGCCTCGATGGCGGTCGGCGACACGCCTTCGTAACCCATGGCGATCTCGACATTGGGGATCGTCGTGATGGCGTCGATGTCGAACTCGGAGTTCATCGTGTGGCGCTTGACCGGCGCGCGGAACCAGTAGTTCTTGCCTTCGACCACCATGCCGAGCGAGCCCCATTGGCTGACGAAAGCGCTCGGCTTGATGTTGAAGTTCTTGCTGACGTCACGACCGCTTTCGATGCTGTCGTTCATGGTCAGCAACACGCCCTTGCCCATCGCGTCCTTGCTGCCCGCCACGCTGACTGCGTCGTACAGGTTGAGCGCGCCATCGGCCGACAGCGCGGTGCCCGGACGCATCGAGGCGACCATCACGATCGGCTTGTTGGTGTGGACGGTCAGCGTCAGGAAGTACGCCGTTTCTTCCACCGTGTCGGTGCCGTGCGTGATGACGATGCCATCGACATCGGCTTGCTTGGACAGCGCCGACACGCGCTTGGCGAGCGTGACCAGGTTCTCGTTGGTGAGGCTTTCGGAAGCCACCTGGAAGACCTGTTCGCCACGAACATTGGCGATCTTCGACAGTTCCGGCAAACCGGCGATGAGCTTGTCGACGCCGACCTTGGCCGCCGCGTAGGTCGCGCTGTTGACGGCCGATGCACCCGCCCCGGCGATGGTGCCGCCGGTGGCGAGTATCACGACGTTGGGGAGTGCCTGGGCCTGGACAAGCGCGCTGGCGGCGAGCAGCGCAGTGCCGGCCGCGAAGGCACGAATTCGGGAAGACAGGTACATGAGTTGGCTCCTTGGACGTTGCAGGGTTGCGAAGCAGATTTGACGGCCAAAGCGATAGGGAAAGCGTGCCGATGGCGCGCGCGGCCCATGCCGGCGTCGCATGCCGTCATGCGTGGCACCGACCGATCGATCGAGGGTTTACCATCGCCGAGGTCAGGCCGCAGCCACCATCCCCATGAACCCGGAAATTGCCAATTCAACCGCCGTCGGCACGCAGCAGATGCCTGCGCCCGAAGGCCCGCTGTCGCGTGCGCGGCCGGGACGCGAGCGGATCATGTCGGCGATTCGCGGAGCGGCGGTGGCCGAGTTCAGCCTGCACGGACTCAAGGGCACGTCGACGCAAGCCATCGCGGCGCGCGCCGGGCTGACCAAGCCCCAGTTGCATTACTACATCGCCGGCAAGGAAGAGTTGTACGAAGAGCTGTTGATGCAGGTGCTGCACGACTGGAAGGTGGTGTTCGCTTTCGAGGACCATGCCAAGGACCCGGGGCCGGTGCTCGGCGACTACATCCGCAAGAAGCTCGACCACGCCTTCGACAATCCGGAAATCTCGCGCATCTTCACGCGCGAGGTGCTCGATGGCGGGCGCAATCTCGATCGCTACTGGCCCAACGCCCGGGCCTGGACGCAAAAAAAGGTCGACATCATCAACGGCTGGATCGCACGCGGCCAGATGCGCCCACTCGATGCACGGCTGCTGCTGATGCACATCTGGGCGATGACTCAAAGCTATGCCGACTACGCACTGCAAACGCGCGTGATGCTGGGCCTGCCGCCAGATGCGCCGATCGATCGGGAGCCGATCGCGCGCGAGCTGGTGGCGTTCGTCTTGCACGGTTGCGGCCTGAACGAGACTTAAAGCCCCGGGACTTGGGGGCTCGTCAGCCCGGCGCTTGCCCCGCTTCGGTGCGCCCATCCTGGCACGGTGTTTGCGTAAACCTGACCGATTGCTCTGATTAATCGGTCAAATTCACCATGCGCGTGCTTGTCGTCTATTGCCACCCAGTCGAAACCAGCTTTCATGCGGCCCTGCACCAGGAGGTTCTGAAGAATCTGCGCGCAGGCGGGCACGAAGTCGATGACTGCGATCTGTATGCCGAGCGGTTCGATCCGGTGTTGTCGCGCGAAGAGCGACTCGGCTATCACGAGGTGCCGAGCAACCAATTGCCGCTCAAGCGCTACGTCGAGCGACTGCAGTGGGCCGAGGCCATCGTTTTCTGTTTCCCGACCTGGTGCTTTGGTCTGCCGGCCATGCTGAAGGGTTACTTCGACCGGCTCTTCATGCCGGGAGTGGCCTTCGACATCAGCGATCCGGCCAACGTGAAGCCGATGCTGACCCACATCAAGCGGATTTCGGCCGTCGTGACTTACGGACGGCCTCGCTGGGTCGCATGGTACATGGGCGATCCGCCACGCAGGATCGTCACGCGCTACATGAAGCGGCTGACCGGCCAGCAGGCACGCATCGACTACCACGCCCACTACCACATGAACGTGGCGACCGAGCCTCAACTCAAGCGCTTCATGGCGCGGGTCGGCAGCGCTATGGCTCGCTTCGCCTGAGGCTTGCAACGTTCCGAGATCGCACGCCCTTCTTCAAATTTTCGACACCAGGACAGTCACCATGCTGCACGGCTACATCCCTCCCCATCGCTTCCTGCCCTACCTGAGCTGGACCCAGATCAATGCGCTGCCGGACCGCGAGAACACGGTCATCGTGCTGCCTTGCGGCGCCATCGAGCAGCACGGGCCGCACCTGCCCTGCTCGGTCGACAGCGTGATCTCGTCGGGCGTGATGGGCAAGGCGCTGGAGCGCCTGCCCGCCGAGGTGCGCGCCTTCGCGCTGCCCACCATCACCTATGGCAAGTCGGAAGAGCACCTTCACTTTCCCGGCACCATGACGCTGACGGGCCCGACGCTGCTCGCCACGGTGACCGAGATCGGCGAGTCGGTGTACCGCTCCGGTTTTCGCAAGCTGCTGTTCGCCAACGGCCACGGCGGCCAGCCGCAAGTGCTGGAAATGGCAGCGCGCGAACTGCGCTTGCGCCATGGCGACTTCGTGGTGGTTCCGCACGGCGTGTCACGCCTGCCCAATGCGTCGAGCAAGCAGATCAGCGACCAGGAAAAGCGGCTGTCGATGCACGCCGGTCATTCCGAAACAGCGTTGATGCTGGCGTTGGCGCCCGACACCGTGCACATGGAACATGCGGCGGCCAATTACCCGCCGCCCTTCCCCATCAAGCTCCTGTCGCCCGATGGCCGTCCGGCCTGCGCCTGGACCGCGCGCGACTTCGGCCCGAGCGGCGTGATCGGCGACCCGACCAGCGCCACCCGGGAGCAAGGTGAAGAGATTCTCGACACGCTGGCGGCAAGTTGGGTGCAGGCGCTCACCGAGCTGTACGCATTGCGCTGGGTGGTGCGCGAAGAGGCGACCTGGGGCCGCGGCCACGAGCAGGGCTTCATTCAGTCGACGCCTCCGTCGATGGCACCTTCCGCTGCGCCGCTCGCTCACGCGCTCTGAGGCGCATTCCTTGCATTGCAGATTCGCTTCAAGTCCGCTTTTTTTCCACGCTCGAGAGGTTCACACCATGCGTAAGCAAATTGTTTTCCGTTCCGCATCGCTCGCCGGCGCCATCGCGCTGGCTGTCTGCGGCTTTGCCAATCCCGCGCAGGCGCAGGCCACCGAACCGTTCACCTATATGACCAACTGGTTCGCACAGGCCGAGCATGGCGGCTTCTACCAGGCGGTGGCGGAAGGCACCTACAAGAAGTACGGGCTGGACGTGACCATCAAGATGGGCGGCCCGCAGGTCAACATCACGCAGATGATGGCGGCCGGCCAGGCCGACTGCATCATGGGTTCCAGCGACATCCAGATGATGCAGACGCGCGAAGGCGGCGTGCCGGTGGTCAATGTCGCAGCCTTCTTTCAGAAGGACCCGCAGGTGCTGATCGCGCACGAGGACGTCAAGAAGTTCGAAGACCTGAAGGGCAAGACCCTCCTGATCGGCGCGCAGGCCAACCGCGGCTACTGGCCGTGGCTCAAGACCAAGTTCGGCCTCACCGACGAGCAGACCCGACCTTACACATTCAACATTCAGCCCTTCGTGGCCGACAAGAACACGGCCCAGCAGGGTTACCTGACCTCCGAGCCGTACGCCATTCAGAAGGCAGGCGTGAAGAGCACCGTTCTGATGTTCAGCGACTTCGGATTTCCCGCCTATGCGACCACCGTGTCGTGCATGGAAAAGACGGTGAAGGACCGCAGCAAGCAGGTCGCCGCCTTCGTCAAGGCCTCCGCCGAAGGGTGGAAAAGCTACCTCGCCGATCCGGCACCTGCCAATGCGCTCATCAAGAAAGACAACCCCAACATGACCGACGACCAGCTCGCCTACAGCGTGGCCAAGCTCAAGGAAATGGGGATGGTCACCGGTGGTGATGCAGCCACGATGGGCATCGGCGTGATAACCGACGTGCGCGCCAAGGCGAGCTACGACTTCCTGGTCAGCACCAAGTTGCTCGACCCGACCAAGGTCGAACTGTCGAAGACGTACACCACCAGTTTCGTCAAGGATGCCAAGGTGCTTCCCTGAACGGGACGCGTGCGGCAATGAAAGACATGTCCTCTACAGCTGAAGCGGCAGCGGTAACGACTGCAGTACCGACTGAGGTACCGGCGGTGGAAATCCTGTCCGCCGAAAAGACGTATCCGAACGGCACGCAAGCGTTGTTGCCGGTCGACCTGACGATCGCCGAGGGCGAGTTCGTGACCCTGCTCGGACCGTCGGGTTGCGGCAAGAGCACGCTGCTGAAGATGGTGGCGGGCATGCTCGAGCCCAGTGACGGTCGCTTGCTGGTCTGGCGTAAGCCGGTGGCGCAAATCGATGCGAGCGGCCGCAAGATGGCTTTCGTGTTTCAGGCGCCGACGCTCATGCCCTGGGCCAGCGTGCAGACCAATGTGCGGCTGCCGCTCGACCTGGCGGGCGTGTCGCGCAAGGAAGCAGACGGCCGGGTGACCGAGGCGCTCGCGCTGGTCGGCCTCGACAAGTTTGCCGGCGCGTTGCCGAGGGCACTTTCGGGCGGCATGCAGATGCGCGTGTCGATCGCGCGCGGCCTGGTCACGCAGCCCGACCTCCTGCTGATGGACGAGCCCTTCGGCGCGCTGGACGAGATCACGCGGCACCGCCTCGATGCCGATCTGCTCGAGCTGTGGCGCAAGAAAAAGCTCACGGTGATCTTCGTCACGCACTCGATCCACGAGGCGGTGTTTCTGTCGAGCCGCGTGATCATGATGGCGGCACGGCCAGGACGGGTAGTGGAACAGTTCGAGATCGACGAGCCCTATCCGCGCAATGCCGACTTCATGGTGTCGCCACAGTTCAGCCGTCACGCCAAGCGACTGCAAGACAGCTTGCTGCGTGCCAGCCAGGCGCACGAGGAGCTGGCGCCATGAGCGCGGTCATCAGCGAGTCTTCGACTGCGGGCAAGACCACGCTGGCTCCGGCTGCCGCCGCGTCGCCGACCTTGCGGGCGGGCCCCGCAGCACCCGCTCGCAAGGCGGTGCCGCTGCGGCACGTGCCCCTGCTCCGGCAACCGCGGGTGCAGCGGGTGTTCTATCCGTTGCTGGTGGGCGTGGTGCTGGTCGCGCTCTGGCAATGGCTCGTGACGGCGATGGAGCTGCCGGCCTATCTGGTGCCCTCGCCGTTCCTCATGATGCAGACGCTGGTGCACGACTGGGTGCCGCTCGGCATGGCGCTGCTGGTCACGTTGAAGATCACGGTGCTATCTTTTATCGTGGCGACCATTGCGGGCGTTCTGATCTCGTTTCTGTTTGTGCAGAGCAAGCGAATCGAGACCGCGCTGTTCCCGTATGCGGTGTTGCTGCAGGTGACGCCGATCGTGGCGGTAGCGCCCCTCATCATCATCTGGGTCAAGAACCCGACCGCGGCGATGACGGTATGCGCGGCCCTCGTGGCGCTGTTTCCCATCATCGCCAACACGACGCTCGGCTTGCGCAGCATCGACCCCGATCTGCAGAGCTACTTCAAGCTGAATCGGGCGACGCGCTGGCAGCAACTGGTGCGGTTACGCATTCCGAGCGCACTGCCGTACTTTTTTGGCGGCTTGCGCATCTCCAGCGGTCTCGCGCTCATCGGCGCCGTGGTGGCGGAGTTCGTCGCAGGCACCGGCGGCTCGGGTGCAGGGCTGGCTTACCAAATTCTTCAGGCTGGCTTTCAGCTCAACATTCCGCGCATGTTCGCCGCGCTGCTGCTGATCTCGCTGACTGGCGTGGCGCTGTTCGCCCTGATGGCCTGGCTCAGCAAGCTGGCGCTGGGCTCATGGCACGCCAGCGAACTTTCTCAAGATTGAAATGACGACCATGAACGCTCCTGTTTCCGCTGTCGAACAACTGCTGCTCGCACTGCCCGAACTCGACTGGATCACCGACGAGAGCCGCGTCGCGCGCCTGTCGCAAGACTTCGCCTGGTTCAGCCCGGTGCTGAACCGCCAGCTGAAGGACAAGCGCGCCGATGCCGTGGTGCGGCCGCGTACCGAAGACGAATTGCGCGCCGTGGTGAGCGCCTGCGTGCAACGCAACGTGCCGATCACGATTCGCGGGAGCGGTACCGGCAACTACGGCCAGACCACGCCACTGGCCGGCGGCGTCGTGCTCGACATGACGAGCTACAACGCGCTGCAGTGGGTGCGGCCGGGCGTCGCTCGGGCGCAGGCCGGGATGCGGCTCGGCGAGCTCGAAAAACACACTCGCCCGACCGGACAGGAACTGCGCTGCATCCCGTCGACCTATCGCAGCGCCACGCTCGGAGGTCTCTTCGGCGGTGGCTTCGGCGGCATCGGCTCGATCAATTACGGCCCTTTCGGGGCGCCGGGCAACGTTCTCGGCGTGCGGGCGATGACGATCGAGGCCGAACCGCAAATCATCGAGCTGCGTGGCGCCGAGGCGATGCGAATGCACCATCTGTGGGGCACCAACGGCCTGGTGCTCGAGCTCGAAGTCGGCTTGGCGCCAGTACACGCCTGGCTCGAAACGCTGGTCACTTTTTCAGACTTCGACAAGGCGTTGGCGTTTGGCAATGCACTGGCGCATGCGCCCGGCATCGTCAAGCGCGAAGTGGCCTTCTTTGCCAGCCCCATACCCGACTATCTGACGCAGTTGGCCGAGTATTTGCCGAAGGGCTGCCACGCGGTGCTGTCGCTCGTCGCCGAATCAAGCGAAGAAGCGATGCACGAACTTGCCGCCCTGCACGCCGGCTCGATCACGTATCGCAAGAGCGCGGCCGAAGTGCAAAAAAGCAATCGCACCCTGATGGAGTTCACCTGGAACCACACCACGCTGCATGCGCTCAAGGTCGACAAGACGCTGACCTATATTCAAAGCAGTTTCGTGCCCGGCAAGCAGGTCGAGCAGATCACAGAGATGGAGCACCTGCTCGGCGGCGAGGTACTGATGCATGTCGAATTTCTGCGCAACCTGGACGGGCTGATCGCCTGCAGCGCGCTGCAACTGGTTCGGTTCACCAACGAAGAGCGGCTGGACGAAATCATCCGCATACATCGGGAACGCGGTGTACGCATCAACAACCCTCACACCTTCATCGTCGAAGACGGCAAGGCAGGGGGCGCTTTGCCGCCTGAGATCATCGCCATGAAAAACCGCTTCGACCCGCATGGTCTGCTCAATCCGGGCAAACTGCGCGACTGGCCAGTGGTGCCCCGGTGAGCGTCATGATCGATACGACAGCGAGCGCGACGATGGGTGCGCCGATGGCCAATTACGCCGCGGCCAGGCGCGTGGGCGATTTCGTCTTTATGAGCGGCGTGGTTGCGGTCGACCCTGCGCGGCGTCAGGCCGTCACCTCTTACGACGACATTCCCGAAGCCGCGCGTGACGCCCTGCGGCCGCTCGGCTATGTGACCGGCCAGATGTCGGTCGACGTCTACGAAGCGCCTATCGTCGCGCAGAGCTGGTTCGTGCTCGAGCGCATCCGCCAGCTGGCCATCGAACATGGCGGCACGATGGCCGACGTGGTGAAGCTGGTGCAGTACTTTCGCGACATTCGCCACTACCCCGCCTACAACCGCGTGCGCGGACTGTTCTATCCGGGTGCGCCGCCGGTGAGCACCGTTGTGGAGGTATCGCGCTTCTTGCCGGGAGACGCGCTGGTGATCGAGGTCGAGGCGACCGCCTATTTGCCGTTGCCGCGCTGACTGCCGCGACGGCGGTGCAGCACGATCGTGCAGGCGACCATCAGCAGCGACAGTCCCCAGAGCGGCCAGAGTCCGAAGCGGGACACCCACCACGCATAGGGTGTAATGCCGCCACGTCCTTCGACCTCGGCGAGCAGCACGCCGCGCGTGAGGCGCGGCAGCGATTGCGCAACGCGGCCACGGTGGTCGATGACCACCGTGGCGCCGGTGTTGGTCGCACGCACCATCGGCCGCTGGAACTCGAGCGCGCGCATCCGCGAAATCGACAGGTGTTCGTCGATAGCAACCGAATCGCCGAACCACGCGATGTTGCTGACGTTGAGCAGGATGGTCGGCGCATTGCCGGCGTCACGAAAGTTCGCGCCGATCTCGTCGCCGAACAAGTCTTCGTAGCAAATGTTGGGCGCGATGCGCTGGCCTTGCCAGACGAACGGCGGCTGCGCGAGCCCGCCACTCCTGAAATCGCCCAGTGGGATGTTCATCAGGTCGGTGAACCAGCGGAATATCGATGGCACGAATTCGCCGAACGGCACGAGGTGATGCTTGTCGTAGCGATACGTGGCGGACGCACCCGGCTGAAACCCGAGCACTGCATTGCTGTAGGTGGTGCCGTTGCCGATCGGCAGGCCCACGATGGCTGCCCGTGTGCCGGTGGCGTACCGCGCGGCGATCGATTCGAGGTAGCCCGGTGGCAACTGCGAGGGCAACAACGGGATTGCCGTTTCGGGCGTGATGGTGAGCGAGGCTTTCGGGTCATTGAGCTGTTCGCCGTACCAGCGCAGCGCTGTCGCGACGCCACCGCCCGGGACGAACTTCTCGTCTTGCGGGATGTTCCCCTGGAGCAGCGCGACATCGAGCTTGCCGCGAGCCAGTTCCGGCGTGTCGACGGCGTCTCGTGAGGCGCCCAGCGCCCAGGCGGCGATCAGAACAGCAACGGCGGACACGAGCGGCGCAAATCGTCGAAAGGTCAAGCGACCCAGCGGCTTCGTGCCGACGGTAGCGGTTGTGATGACGGTCATGGCGGAGGCGACCGCTGCTGCGAGCGCAGCGGCAATCGCCCCGACGCCATAGACGCCGACCCACGGAGCGGCCACGGCCAACGGTCCGTCGACATGCGCATAGCCAATGGCTCCCCACGGGAACCCGGTGAACCAGCTGCCGCGAAGCAATTCGGCCGCGGTCCAGAGCGAGGCGAAAAGCACAGCCGCTGCGAACCGATTGACCGGCGCAAATCGGACGAACAGGCCGCATGCCAGCGCGTAGTAAAGCGCGAGCGCCGCTGCCAGCGCCAACACGGCGCTCACGGCCAGCGGCGCAGCCAGACCGCCGTAGGTGTGCAGCGAAATGAAAAGCCACCAGAACGTGCCGCAAAGCCAGGCCGTGGCAAAGAGCCAGCCGAACCCGAAAGCGTGATGTGCGGACTTCGATGCGCTGCCGGTGCGGATCGCATCGAGCTGCCACACCAGAAAAACCATTGGAACAAGCTGCAGAGACCACAGCGGTTGACCGCTCCACGGCGCGGCAATCGACAGCGACTGAGCGAGCCCGGCGGCGGCGAAGCCCAGCCCTCGCAAGAGCGTCTTCAAGGCAGGTTCAATCCGACGCGCCGTTGCCACGCGCCGGTGAGACCTTGAACCAGCGCACGGCGCCGCCCTTGGTGTGCAGCACCACGAAGTCGAACCCGCCGAGTGCGTGATGCTCGCCGCGCTTCGGCACGTGGCCCATCTCGTGCGCGACCAGGCCGCCGATGGTGTCGAAGTCTTCGCTGAGCTGCTCTTCGTCGAAGGTGATGCCAAAGGCTTCGGCAACGCGCTCGATGGGCGTGTCGCCGCTCACACGGTAGGTGTGGTCTGCCAGACCGAAGATGTCGCCTTCGTCTTCGGCGATATCGAATTCGTCTTCGATCTCGCCGACGATTTGCTCCAACACGTCTTCAATCGTGATGAGTCCGGCCACACGGCCGAACTCGTCGATGGTGATCGCCAGATGATTGCGGTTACCGCGAAATTCGCGCAGCAAATCGTTCAAGCCCTTGCTCTCGGGCACGAAGGTGGCGGGCCGCAGCAAGGCGCGAATGTTGAGACCCGGCGCACGCTGCAGCTTGAGCAGATCTTTCGCGAGCAGGATGCCGATGATGTTTTCTTTTTCGCCCTCGTACACCGGAAAACGCGAGTGCGCTGTGTCGATGACGACGTGCAACAGCGTGTCGTAGGGCGCGTCGATGTTGACGAGGTCCATGCGAGGTGCGGCCACCATCACGTCACCAGCGGTCATGTCGGCCATGCGCAGGACACCTTCGAGCATCACGCGCGACTCTGCGCCTATGACGTCGTTGTCTTCGGCATCTGCGAGCGTTTCGATCAGCTCGTCGCGGGAGTCCGGTCCGGGATGGATGAACTCGGCGAGCTTTTGCAGAAAACTGCGTTTGTCTTCCCGTTCGACGGGGACGCGTTCAGAGTGAGGGTCGGCCACTGCGGCGGGGCGGAGTTAGGGAAGGACAAGGATAACCGGATGTAGCGCGCGCCCGGTATCGCCGTGACAGCGCGATCACCAGAGATTCACTGCGCCGTGCGGTCACGCGCGTCGCGAACGCCACGCCGGATTTCCTGCACGCCTGCAAGAAATCCCCAAAACTGCTTGGCGCGCGTCTTGAGTTGGAAGTCGACTTCGGCAAAGTGGTCGAGCGCGATCTCGCTCATTCGGCTATCGAACGTAGCAGCCGGCAGCTGCAGGTGAGCCTCCGACTCGGAGCCGCTGCGAACCACCGTGGCGCCGGCATTGCGCGCGATCTTGAGCATGGCCGCGTTTTCGCTGAGCGCATGGATGAAAAGTGCGCCGACGCCTTCGTTGCGGGCCGTGACCATCGCGCGCTCGAACAATCGCGCGCCGTAGCCGCGGCTGCGTGCATGGCGCGAGACCGACACGCCGAATTCGGCGCAGTCGCTCAGTTGTCCGGCTGGCGCGAAGGCCACATGGGCCATGGCGATGAGTTCGAGTCGACGGTTGTAGATGCCGAACAATTCGTCGCGCTCGAAGTCCAATCCGTCGACGTAGCGCTGCACTTGCTCGTCGGAGGCCGAATAACCAAAGCGCAAGTAACGATCGTGCTGCTCGAGGGCAAGCAGATGCGTCGCGATGCGCACGCGCTCGCCGGGACCAATCGCACGAATCGGCACCAGTACAGGCTGGGGCGCCGTAACGGAGCGGGGCTGCGCTTCAACCATCGGCGCCTTCAAGAAAGAGCCGACGCCGAGCGAGGCTTTTAATAGGGCCTTGGCGTTCATCATTTCCCGAATTTAAGGGTTTTCCCTTAGCAGACAAGCCCACGGGTCTTTCGGCTTCGTTATTTAGTGGATAAGGACCAACGCCCGTGGCACGGACGCAACCAACCGTTGTCATAGCGAAGAGGGGAGGGAACAAGCCGACCAGATTCAGGCGTACCTGGACTGTCGGCGCCGATCTCAACTTGACCCACCCTGCCGATCTCAACTTAACCCGGGAATGGGTGCCGGCGTTGTAGCT